>CAIKYX010000151.1 GCA_903831745.1 Oligoflexia bacterium | reverse complement strand
GTCTCAAGCAAATTGTCGTTCATCGGTTCTTGCGTAATCCCAGCAGTGTCCATCGACGTGCACATTGTATTCCTCGAGGCATTCCTGGGTTTTCTCGGAAGTAATATCATCCTGAAGCACATGAAAGCAAAGTCCTGCAAACCACTTGCCGGTTTCGATGCCTTAATCAGCGTCTGCATGAAAGGCAAAGTCGTAATACATTTAATTTATCAGGCTTTAGCTGTGTCGGTTTTCTGGTATTGGAGGCCCTAGATCCATTGACTTGCTAATCATATTTGTATTTGTGACATTTTTCTGTCGCTCGTTTTTTGACTTGGCGTTCACGAAGCGGCTTTATTGCTTTGCCGCGCTCTCCGATGGGAAAGCACATATCCCTATACTTTTATTGATAATTAACCGAAAAGCTTTTGTGGAACCTAAACCTAATATGACCACAAAAAGAGACCTGCTTCTCTTTTTGAACCGACTTAGAGTACATAGTCTTAAGAAACATACTGCTACTTTGTCATTAGGTGGTGTGAAGCATAAGATTTCTTTGTTGGCATTGCAGGAAGCTAACAAACGTGACGTTACAGAATCAAAAGTAATTTTCTTTCAAAGCGAGAAAGTCTTGGATTGTGTGGGCGAAACCGTAGCTGATCTAGAAGTGCCGTTTGACATCGGATCCTTGCTCATGCCGCTTGTTACAATTACCCACCTTGGTTCTGATCTATACCAGACGTTATTTGTCAGCGTTAAGATGCGGCTGCTAAATCGCAGGTATTTTAACCGGTACAATGAGCCTCATGCAGACTTTGGACCGGTTCATGTTAAAAACTCAATTAAACATCTTTCTTTTCAGTCGATTGCAAAAATTGTAGATACAGATCCAAATACAATATCGATTCAAATGATATCTGATAAACGAGTCAATATAGGTGATTTAGAGTCAGCAGAGATACGACTCATGGATACACATTTCTGCTCACAGGCGGAACCAATGCCCGTCATTAAGGTATATGAGCAAAAAATGTATCGGTCGCAGTTGGGTGATACTTCTGCAATTAAGGTCGTGTTGAAAAAGCATTCGCCTGCCACCGAAGTTAGAGTGAGTATTCTCCCAGAAAATCGCAAACATAAGACCATGCAAACCACCTTGTCGTGTATTAATCTAGATATAGCCGAGTTAACAATCGATGTTGCGGATGCCTATGTTGATGGGTTTCGGGCAAATCTGAGCGAGCCACTTGAAGCACACTTATTTCCTGAACAATTTGCGGCCAGAATCGATGGGATAGATGTTCTTTTTCTATGCACACTTGATAGGACCTTAAAAGAGCCTGGTTTGAATGCAATTATCATTGGGAATGCGCTTGGCGACAAAGTTTCTTGGACCAACTTTGTGGCTTCTTCATTTTTAGATATAGAGACTTCTTTTCAGCATAATACCGTAGAAAAGATGCTCGATTTGATGGTAATGAACGGCCTTCAAAGCAGTAACTTAATTGCATCTACTCTTCCACTTCAAGAAGCAACGAACCGTGGGTTTCGAACAGAGTCGCCTTATTCCAGAACCAAATTGAGATGGATCAAAAGAGACGAAAACGGGGCGCTTGAAGCCCATTATCAAAACATCAGAACCTCCAATCGACTTTGGATGATCGTAGACAATATGTCTTCCCCTAATTTTCGGGGCAGTTGGATGAAAGACTATATTTGTGACTTGGTTTTTATTTTTGGCGAACTTACTAAAGCTAAGAGGAAGCCAGAATGGATGATTCTACTTGGTTTCAATCCTCAAGCTGGTGTTTGGAATAATTTTGACGAAATGGTCAGGTCGAATCCTGAGCTTACTTATTCAAGAAATCGAAATTGGTATACTTATTTAAACGAAGAGCTGCCTCCCTATTTGCCGGCCAGTAATCTTTTCTCCTTTAAAGAATTGAGTCATCCGAATAATTCTGAATCTCATTGGATTGATTTACTTTCGAAAAACTATCAAGAGTATCTTTTGGCGTTATCGGACGGTTCGGAATTGGAATCTAATTCAGATTTTAGATCTGATTATATTCAAGACTATGGTCATAATCTTAGGCAGTATTTCTATTTAGTCGAACACCAGGGCTCGCCGGCATTTATTTTGACGTTTTTTAACATCCCTAATTGGCCGGGTATTAATGGAGGTCACAATAAGGCTGTTTTGTTTGATCTGGGTACTTTGAAGAATATAAGCGAAGACGCTGAAACTCATTTGTTTTCTGGAATTCAACAGAAAATGGCATCGCATCGAGTGTCGCCAAAGTGCTTAGGAATCATCAGCGAGACACTAAAAACCAAGCGAGGTACTGAAATTATCGAACTATTGCTAAAGCCTGCTGGCTACTTGAAAAGTACAGAAGGATTTAGAGGCGTATGAAAAAAGTATATCTGATTCTACTAATAACCGCCCTAACGTTCTTCCTTTCAAAGTTCGACTTTTGGATTAATGCGATTTATAGCGCCACCAGTAAGGATAGGGTTCAATTTTATGGCGACAGTTCTGAGTTTCAAATCCCTTGTAAGGATGTGCCATTTAAAAATCAAAATTGTGTCTTCGCATATAAATACCCTGTTAAGAATTGGCCTGTTGTTAAGGACGGTTTGACGGATCTTGGTGTTGGGTCGTTTTATGGTTCAACAAATTGGTTCGCAATTAGGGATGGTGTTGTCACGAAGATCTTCGAAGGTGGTAATCAGAGTAAAGGCAGCAATGTTCGGTCAAACTATAACCTTTATCAATCTGCTCTTTTAAGGGAAGAGGATAAGACTGGCGACATATATGTTGTATCTTTCCCTGATCCTTATTTTATGTCCCAAGTCTTTGCGGGATGGCGCGCGGGGCCCATTATTTATGGAGAGCATACTGCCGTAACTGCATACAAGGCGATGTTTGATTTTTATTCATCCTATGTAAGAGCACTAATTGGAATTTTTTGTCTTATTTTACTTTTGACACTTCCCCAATCTAAGGCCACGAGATCCCGAGGAACTACGTTTTTTAGGTACGGCGTTGCTTCACTTTCATTCATGATTATTCTTACGAGTGGTTTGACGGATATGATCTTGCCGATTACCAATTATATTTTGCCGCTCATGACTACTACGAGACTGTTTGGCTTTGCATTTCTATCGCTCTTATGTCTTGAGAGAATGGTGCAGAGCAAGAAAATTGATGAAGTTTTGATAAAACTTCAAAATAAGTTCAATGCTTCAACCGTGTTTTTTTCATTGTTTTTAATTTCCGAAATCATGCCGGGCAGATTAGATATGCCGACAATGATTATTTCTGCGACTGCTTTTTTGATCATGGGCACAAAACTTAGATCGACCACAGTCTTCTTTCTAGGTGTTTATCTTTTCAGTGATGCTCTTTCAATTCTTAAAATTATTCATGGCTTTCCAACTTTGCTCGGTGTCCACTATGTGCTTTTGACTTTTATTTCTGATTCTGTTCGTTCAATTTTCAATAGCGGTCGAATCGAGCAGGAGGCGGCTGTGTCCGAGCGGCAGCCTGAGCTTTTTTACAAGCCAATTCAATATTTAGCGCAAGCTTTTGGAATAAATAAAATATCGATATCGGTAAGCGGCGACAGCCACCTTGTAACTAGCTATTTGATTACGCAGACTGGATGCACACTTATTGGTGAGAAAACGGATACCTCGAGGGTTTTTGCTTATGCGGCCATTACTCGCGCTCCTTTGTTTCGTATTAACCGTTTATCGCCTCAGTTTAAAAGTTTATTTGGAGAACAAACTAAGTTTGATGATTCATTCGGACATGAGTTCTCTATTTTTCCGCTGTTTTATCAAGGGCGGTTTTTTGGTACATTAAATTTTACTAACTATTCGAGTTTTGCTCTGGGCGACATTCAGGATCAGCAATTGTTTTATGATCTTGCGAATCTGCTCACTTCAAAAATACAAGGCAGTGTATTTCAAGCTAAAATCGATTCCGCTTCCTATGAGGTAAAGGTTGCCCTTGAAACGGAAAATGAGCTTTACTCAAATGGCAATATCACTTCCGACCGTCTGAAATTATCAATTGATCGGGTGGCAGAACAAATTCATGGGCGGGTGATTGTAGCCGCAGCCAATAGAAATGCTGGAATTTTTCATCTATTTTCCGTTCATAGGGCGTCTAACGCGTCCGCTGAAGATCTGATTATGAATATGCCACGTATCGATGCGGAAAATGCAAATAGCCCAATTAATATTGCCCTCCATCAAAAGAAAGATGTCTTTGCTGATAATCTGAAACGTTTCGAGAATATTTACCCACGACATATTATGGAGCACTTTAGTCGTCACCGAACAAATGCATTTTATGTAACACCAGTAATTGGGTTAGAGGGTGAGAGTTGGGGCACGGTTTGGGCAGAAAGCACGGACGGAGCTGAAAATGCTAATGACAGTAATTTAGAGCATATTACTAGGACCTTGGCTCATTCGGTAAAGCGACAAGTAGAATTCTTCTTAAAGCAACAAAGTAATCAGAAGATGTCTTCGGCTTTGGATTTTCTGGTACCACCGCATGTGGCAGCTAAAATTAAAGAAGGTTTGCCGCCGCGTGAGGAGGAGACGGGATATTTATTGAATGTCGACCTGTCTGGCAGCACTGCTTTATCAAAAGAGATGGGCAATCATAATTTTGCAGCTTCTATGCGCACTTTGGCGAGTACCTTGCAAGCGCAACTTGACCGTTTCGGGTTTCAGCTTCAAATGATCATTTGGGATGCGTTTATTTTTACACGTACCGATAAGTGCGGGCCTCTGGCGCCAGATGATATTGAGCAGTTAAATGTCATTGTAAAAAGTTGTCTGCAAAAAGTGTTAGGAAATTATAAGGTCGGACACCGTGGTGTTCTTCATTTTGGCGATACGACCCGCGATATCCGTCAGAATTCAAATCAGGGTTGGGGAATTGTAGGTTCCGCGATGGCTGAATCCTGTAAAATTGAGGCGCAAAATAAGCACGTTACCAATCAGATTATTGTAACAGATGAAGCGAAAAACTATTCCAACTTCAAGGCGGCGGGATAAATCTTATGTGCGGAATAGCAGGTATTTTATCAAAGCGGGTATTTGAAGGTGAGGTAGATCGTATGCTCGCAGCCATTGCCCATAGAGGGCCTAATGAGGCAGGAACCTATAAAGATGAAAGTATTTGCTTTGGTACAGTTAGATTATCCATTGTAGACGTTGAGAATGGCCATCAACCGATTACGGAAGAAAAGACTGGCGTAGTGGTTGCCTTTAATGGCGAGATTTTTAATTTTATCGAACTTCGAGACGAGTTAAAAGAGAAAGGTTGGGGTTTTTCGACGCAGTCTGATACAGAAGTAATATTGAAGTTGTACTTACAGTACGGACAAGAATTTGTTAAGAAATTGAATGGCCAGTTTGGAATAGCGATTTGGGATCCTCGAGACCGTTCTTTGATACTTACGCGGGACAGATTCGGTATTTGCCCGCTTTTTTACTTTTTTAATGGTGAAGAGTTATTTTTCGGATCTGAAATTAAGGCGATTATTTCGAGTGAGCGTGTGCCACGACGGTTTAATTTTAAAGCCTTGGATCAATTGTACACGTTTTGGACGACCGTAAACCAGCATACGTTTTTCGAAGATATTTTTGAGGTCGCGCCAGGAACTAGTCTAGTATTTAAAAACGGTGACCTGAAGCACGTTAAGTATTGGAACTGGCAATTCCCTTCACTCACCGAAAGATCAAATTTATCCTTTGCGGAAACTAAAGAGGCGTTATTGGAATCTCTGAAGCGTAGTGTTCAGTTAAGGTTAAGGTCAGATGTTGAAGTGGGTTCTTATTTAAGCGGCGGCCTAGATTCATCTGCGATAGTCGCATTAGCAAGGCAATATCAAGACGGAAAGTTTCGTACTTTTTCTGTTGGATTTGAAGATGAATCTTATGATGAGCGCCCTTTTCAAAAGATTGTTTCGGAACACTTCAATACCGAACATCGGTCTGTCACGGTCGATCTTGCTGCAATTGAATCTGTTTTTGAAACGGTAATACACCACAATGAAGCGCCTGTTTTTAGAACTGCTGCAAGTCCATTACTTTTACTTTCGAGGAGTGTTCGATCAGCAGGGCTGAAAGTGGTTTTAAGTGGTGAAGGTTCAGATGAAATCCTTCTTGGGTATGATTTATTTCGCGAATTGAAAGTTAGAAAATTTTGGGCCAGGAACCAAGAGTCTTCAATTCGGCCGCAACTATTTAGAAAGCTTTATGCCTATTTGCCGCAATTTAAGAATCCACGGTATGTGGAATTAGTGGCACAATCTTATGTAAGCACCCTTACTTCTGATTCACCGTTTTACTCCCATCTGCCTAGGTGGATGAATAATTCCGCAAATAAGATCTTTTTTTCTGAAATGACAAAGGATAGGTTACGAAATTATAGTTCAGAAGATGAACTTGGCAAGTCTTTGCCAACAGAATTTTTTCAAGCAAGTGATCTTGATCGAGCCCAATACTTGGAAATTGGAACTCTTCTTCGGGGATACTTACTGTCGTCTCAAGCAGACCGAATGACGATGGCGAATTCTGTTGAAGGACGATATCCTTTTTTGGACCACGAATTTGTGGAATTTGCCTCTCGATTGCCAGATAAGTTTAAATTGAACGGCTTAAAAGACAAATATATATTGCGGGAGTCTTTTAAGGGGTTACTGCCTTCAAGTATTAGCAGTAGGCCAAAAATAGCGTACCAGGCACCTGAGATTAGAAGCTTTATTCGTTCGGACACCTATGTTTCACCTCTGGTCCAAAGCTATCTTTCAGAAGGAATTATTAAAGATTCAACTATTTTTGATTCGAAAATGATGCAAACATTGATTAATAAGGCTAAGAATTCTCCATTGGGAAGGTTAGGATCAAGAGATAATATGGCATTTGTTCAAGCCCTTTCAACACAGATGTTTTACGAGAAGTTTATTAAAAATAAACCCGCTTCTCCGGAAAAAATTGAGATAATGGTCCGTATTCGAAAACCCGAAAGGAAAGTATGAGTAAAGAACAAATTATGTCTGAATTGATGGCGTACCTTGCTGAATCAAATCCCATTGTTCAGTCTGGTCATGAAGTGCCTAAGGATCAATCGTTATACGAATTGGGTCTTCTTGATTCATTCGGGGTAGTAGAAATGGTAGCGTTCGTTGAAAAACACTGGGACATTAAAATTAACAATAAGGATCTTACTAAAGAGCGCTTTGGTGGTTTAAATAAAATGGTGAATGTGATTAGTGAATACCTGGAGCAAAAAAAATTGTCAGCTTAATGTCGGTATAGCCCCGCTTCAATAAATGGTTTTTCGCCATAAATCTGATTCCATATTTTTTTGATCTCAATTTGTGAGATGCCGGAGTTATGAAACAGGCCGAGTGCGCCGCCATCCTTTCCGCCTACCTGCGCTCTGAGTTTTTTCTTGTGAATAAAATCTAGAACACCAGGGGCTTTTAAGATTGCCTGGTTCAAAACTTCTTTGCAATTTGGAGTTTCAATGAGTGAATCGGGTACGCCAAGATAATCTTCAACTAGCACGCAATAGGGCTGAACCACAGTAATGTTTTCGGCGCCAAATATACCTATTTCACGATCGCCTGAATCAAGCCCGTACATTAAAAATTGTCTGAATCTGGATTTTGAAATCTTGGGGAGTTCGTAATATATCTTATGGTCAAATTCGACTGGTGCATAATCTGCGACAAATTCGTTCATTAAATCGCCGGTCAGAACAACCACGGGCTCATTTGGAAATTTTTTTCTGATTCCTTTGGCAAGCAACCGATTCACCCAGGCGCAGTGCACATTAAAATCGCGCCAATCTTGTCCTTGTTTAAGTACCTCACTGAGAGTGCTTAAGTCAAAATCACGGTTTGCAATGATTGGAACAAACGGGAGTTCTAGTTTTTGCGCTATTGATGAAGCGGCATGGTAGTCTTCGCTGAGATTAGGAAATGAGAACGTTGCAGCAACACTACCTGGCAAAAATCGACTTGCATAATAAGCTATGAGGCTACTATCCAATCCTCCGGAGAGGCAGACTACAAATTGTGAACCCTTGAATTTTTTTCCGATTGCTTTGAAGGTATCGTTAAGTTTCGATTCTATGTTTTTGTGAAATAGTGAAAGGTCGAATGCAGGTAGCTTAATGCTTGACATGTCATAATAGCACTTAAGTTGTCTTTCTCTTGATTTTTTGTCTACGCGAAGAAAATGACCGGCTGGAACCGAAAGGACTGAATCAAAATTTCCAGTTTTTATTCCCAAATTGTAGGCGTTGTTTGAAATTGTAATTGTGAAATCCACTTGGTTAACTGAATAGAAAAGTTTGTTAATTCCGAGCGGGTCTCTGACTAAATAGTAGGAATCTATATCTTCATGGATATCTGCGAATTGTCCTGTGTGCGATTCAAATTTAAACGAATTAGGCTTGGAAGATGTAATTGAGTTGAGGACATCGACCCTGTCTTCGAAGAAATAAATATTTTGTGTATTAAGTAGATTTTGTATCACTCTATTAGGCTATCACTAGCCTTTGCCGTGGTCATCATTGAAGAAAGAGGTTCTATTAGTTAGTGATTGTATTGATGCGCTGTTTTTTAACGGCTAGGTTGTTGGCCTACGCCACCCTCTTCATCTTCTTCTTAGCCTTTAAAAACACCTGAATCGCATCCCGTCTCGTCCACGCCATCTGGCAAAGTACTTCGCCGATATGGTTTACGATCGGGTCGGGTAGGGTGTTCAAAAAATTGTCGGCGCTGAGTTGGCCCTTCGAGAATTCGATCGCCGAGGCATAGGCCTGATCGAACTCTTCGCGGCTTAGCCCCAGATAAATGTACGCAGCAAAGAGTGCGGTTTTGACATCAAACTTAGACCTGCCCGCGCGTCCACTGTTTAATAACCGAATTACCTTCTCGTCTTTGCCTGCCTTATGGCGGGTAATCGTCGTCCAATCTAAAAAGTGCTCGATTCGAGCAGTGGTAAACTCACGCGTCTTGGGCTTGGGCCCCGTAAAGAGTTCCATCGGGCAATCGCCGCCACTTACCATCGCAAACGCTTCTAAGATCGTCGTATCTAGAATCTTCGTTCGCACATATTCCTTAGCCACCCCGATGTTGCGTGCAGCCCCCGTGCGAAGGTTCTGAAGCTCTTTTTCCGCAGGATACTGCTCATATCGGTTAAAAATTTTCTTGGGCGAAAGATTCGAGAGAAATGCCTCGAGCTTCTGAAGCGGCTCTCGGTACCTCGTAATCGAATAAAGCCCGTTCTGAAGAGAAGGATTATTCTCATAAAGGAGCGCCCACGAGTTATAGATGAACACTTCCGGCTCTTCCATTCCAAACCCGATGACATCGTTATTCGCCATATGAATGGCCTCGGTTACTATCGTATCAATCTCGTTCTTGCTGGCATTTAAGCCAAACAACGAAAACGCATCGACCACGCACGGCTTCAGTCGTTCAGCCATGGTCGGGGCTTCCATCTCTCCACGAAACGGAATGGTCGCTTCGATACACGCAATAATTTGTAACAAATGCTTAGGCGTTAGGTGCGCCTGTAACTTCTGTACCGCAACCCATGCACTTAATATTTCATTAATGCCCGAATAGACGCCGAGTTTTTGTCCGGGTTTAAATCCAAAAATGGTTAAGAGTGCTTGTCGCCACGGATCGCGCGCAATGACTTCGCTCGTCGGTAGCGTCAGTTCGAGTGCTTCGCCCGGGTTAAATACTCCAAACGCAGCTCTCAGTTCGGGTAGCCTGCTATGGTCGACCTGAATATAAACCACGTCATGAAAAAGCGCAGCCAGACGGGTAATCGGCGCGCAGCCATTACCGACATCGAGTGCATGATCGACATCATGAAACGCGCGGTTTCTCGTTCCGTAAACCTGATTGATAAAACAGCTGAGTTTCTCGTACTCATGCGCATGCAGCTTTACGCCAACAGCTTCGAAGCATTCCTGAATGGTGCTTGCCACCTGAATAATCGCCGAAAACTGCAGTTGTAATTCGCGGGCCGGTTGCCTCATCGCATGACTCTCCGTATGTACCTATCGGTGAAATGGTCGAGGAATTTGAATCGGTGAGAGGGTGCGGGGTTTCGTCAAAGGAGTGGCGGTTATTGGGCGGACCATTTAATTGCATTTTGATTTAAGTACGGTTGTTGCAGGCAAAGCGGGCATGAATTCCAACTCCAAGAAGCAAGTTAGACCGTCGATCTCTGAAATCGAAAAGCGAATCTACCTCATTCGTGGTCAAAAAGTGATGTTAGATTCTGATTTGGCTGATTTGTATGGCGTGACGACTTTTAATTTAAATAAGTCGGTCAAAAGGAATGCGGAAAGATTTCCTTTGGACTTTATGTTTCAGCTTAAAAATCAAGAGGTTACGGACTTGATATTCCAAATTGGAATATCAAGTTCTAATAGTCACGGCGGGCGAAGACATTTGCCTTATGCGTTTACCCAAGAGGGTGTCGCCATGCTTTCGAGCGTCTTAAGAAGTGAGTACGCCGTGGAAGTTAATATCTTTATCATGCGGGCATTTGTTAAATTGCGCGAAATGATGGTGAATTATGAAGAACTCGGTCTGAGAATCGATCAACTCGAAGATAAATGCGACAGGCAATTCGGCTCAATTTTTGATGCAATTCGGGAGTTGATGTCGGACCATTCGGTCCCACGGAAGCGGATCATTGG
>CAIKYX010000150.1 GCA_903831745.1 Oligoflexia bacterium | reverse complement strand
GTAATTACTCGTTCTTCAGCCAGCGGAATAACATAGATTTGATCATTTACATATTTTGAAAGCTTTCTCAGAGACTCGATCCGAAGATCACGCTGGGCATTTACTGCAGAATCCAAATATAGTTCTTCCAATTTTTCATCATTAACTGATCTCGCATATGGATCCGCACCCCTTTTGGTAAGTGACGCAAACATTACTAATGGATCAATATAATCTGAAACCATCCCAGAAAGAAACAGGCTACACCTTGCAGCATCTTCTTTAGTTGTGAATTTATTCAATGAAGTCTCATAGGTAAGCGGAACACCAAGCGCAGCAAACTGCTTCTGCAATCCATGAACGAGCGCGCTCTTTTGAACACTTAATTTCGGACCACTAAAAATGCTAAGCCTAATGCCAGTTTCTCGAAGATGTTTAAGTGGGCCATTTAGAAGGCTTCTCGCCTCCTCCAAATTCATTGTAGACTTCAAGCCCACCCTGCCCCAAAGATGTTTAGGTAGAAGCTCTTCGGCAGGAGAGTACCCCTCCAGATCTCTTACAAGATCCGCTTTTGAAATAACATCCCTTACAAAGCGCTTAAAACGATTATCCTTGGCAACAGGATGAACATTGCTAAAAGATAGATTAAATACCGCCGCCGCCATTTCACTTAAAGTTTTATTATATTTTGAAAAATCAAAATCTGCTGGGGCATAAGTCAAAATATCAAACTTGTGCAATTCATAGTTCGTATACAGAAACACAGTTTTAGCTCTACCATCATTTTCTGAAACAGTTTCAAGAACAGTAACCCCATCTTTAAATGGGTCTTTTACTCTATACGGCCCAGCACCAACCGGTTTAGAGCGCCAGGTGATGTAGTCAGAATTAAGCTCTTCAATCGGCACGAAAGAGAAATAGGGGCCCGTTAGCCCTAAAAGAAAACTGGGGTTAGGATGGCTTAGCTTCACTCCTACTGTCTTTTCATCAATTATTCTAACACCTGCAACAGCACCGGTTTTAAACGCAGATCCGGGTACGATTTTATCCACACCCAATACATTACTTAAGTAGGTTCGATAGAAAGATTGGTGATTGGAGAAAAACCCCCTTAGCAGCGAAAACTCCAAATCTCTAGCTGTCACTTTACGGCCATTATGAAACTTGAGGTTTGGCGAAATTCGTAAGATATACTCTGATGACTTAAAATCCCAGTTCCAACTCTCTAACAGTCCGGGCACTAGTTCGAGATTCTTGTCGGTTTTAATCATTTGACCGAGAACTGCAGCATTAAAAGTGGAAAGAATATCGCCAGGCGCAGTCTCGGAGTAAGGCGCGGCACGAGTGTCGCCCAACAAAATATGAAGCTCTTTACCTTCAGATGCACTAGTTAAAGACACAGCACAAGCCATGAGCCGCAATATTCCCTTCAGCATTAATCACTCGTGCCAAACGAAAACATTATTTAACAAAAGAAACTTCGTGGTCTCTTTCGTTTTCAACTTGAAATGCCTTAGGCGAAACTTTGTGCATAAGCTTCTGAAATAACGCATTTGATTCAATTTCAGTGAATGAATTGGTTTCAGTCGTTTCTTGGGCTTGCGCCGAAGAAATAAGAGAAAGCTTGGCGAATACAACTAAACAAACTGCGAGAATAGAATTAAGTGATTTCATAAAGTACTCCTCGCGTTGGAATATAAGGCAGCTGACACAAGCAGTCAAACAAAGAGTCTTGCACCCAACGCATTTGCAACCTAATAACGACCGAATATCAGACCATTAGCCACGCATGCTTTGGCATTGGCTTTCACGAGCAATATTTAGCAGAGCATCGATCAAACCAATTGAACTTAACTAGTTGAATAGATATTACTCTTAAATAACTATAAGGTATTGATCGTGATCAGCTTACCCGGCTCTGCAGCCAAAATCGCCTAAGTGCTCACATGCCAATGAGTCATGCCGTAATCAACATTGAATTTGCCCGAACCTACCTTTGTCTGGAGTGCACTCTAAAACCGAAAGATCGACATCGATAATGTAAAAGCGCGTGCCTTGCTTCATTTTCGATTTTAAGGCCTGAAGAATTTCTTTTGCATTCGGTACATGAAGTATAAAATAGCTCCTGACCACGGTATCGGCACCGAGTTACAGCAACCTACCAGATGCTGGCGCAAGTCGATGCCCGTATAACAAATCTTACCTATCCTCTTCAGCCCTGATCCAATCCAAACTCTTAAAGATCTCGAGCCAATTCGAGAAGGCGTCGCCGCCTTCAGACAAGTGGCTCAGCGCCCGATGAAACTTATAACTCTGATAGTGCTTCAGATATGGCCACACTCGTGTCGCTGTACCCGCATCGGCCGGGCAGTAGTAACTCGCGTATTTGCCTTGATAAAAGTCGGCCGCATGATCGACTCCGGTTCTACGGTTTGCCGATAACTTGGCAAAAGAAAACCTGGGCGACGGAAACTGATCGACTTTACGCGATTGCGTCTCGAGCCCCACACTCTCTTGCATGCGTCGATATGCTTGCGACCGGTCGGTTGCAGGCAACTGGGTATTCAGATAAGTCGCAAGATCGCCTGCTACCTGCTTGACCGCTTTTCTCGTATCTTCTGACGCCCGGTAATCATCGACCACGATCTCGTCACACGCATAGGGCAAAACATATGAATCGTAATACTTCTGAACGAGCTGATAACGCTCGGCAAAGAGCCCGTAATTTAATTCCATGACCTGATAACTACCGATTCCGGTTTTGCCGTTCTTTGCAGGCACCTTCATCATGTCGAGCACATACTGATAAGGAATAGCATAGAAGCCGGGCGTGTTTTCGCCACTGACCTTATAACGCATGAGTCTAACCTGCCGTTGCTGCTCGGGGGTCAATTCTCTAAGACTTGCTTCAATCAGTCCATCGTCGTTCCACGAGTTACGAACAATCAGCGCGCCCGCAGCCGAATACCCCTGATTCGCGTACAAACTGTCATCGAACCCGTAAACCGTAACCACATGATCAAGCTCTTCTTCGATCGTAAGATTAGGCTTACCCGCTATTTTTCCGTACGCCCGAACATCCTGAGTAAGCTTTTGTAAACTATAAGGCTCTTGTAAAAGACCCGTCGCAGAATCCCACTTCAGCGCCTTGTTAGGCACCGGCTGAAACATCGAGGATTGAATCTGAAGCACCACGGCCTTACCCGCGCGTATCTGAGCTTTCAGCGTGTCGAGAGTTCCGGTATTCGTATACCCTTGCTGAAAAACAAATAGGTTCTTGGCAAATCCAAAATTGGCGCCCGAATTAAAAGTCGAATCCCACGCCACCGCTTCTGATGGATGCGGACGAAACCCCGTTCTAGCAGGCGCAAAGCCTTCGCCGTCTTCGGGCCACATATAATCAGGAATCAAATCGCCCGCCTGTTTGATAAACGCCTGATCGGCAGCATTAAGATCGAGCTTAAGCTCATCCGAATGCGAAGTCGTGGCCCAATTGGCGGCATGGCGATAGAACAAGCTCAGCTTTACGCTAAACCCCGAGTTCGAAAATACGTTTTCGAGTGCATTTACTTCGGCTTCACTCTGACAATCTCCGACGTTACCCTGATCGGTACCAAAAACCCTGGGGTTTACATGCTTGGGATAATACGATTCGGCCCGAGCCGAACACGCCAATCCGAAAGTGCCCAAGACAAGGGCCAAAACTGAATTCTGTAATTTCATATGGTGCTCCTATTGATTCTTAAAATATGTCGAACAATCGGTTAAAAATTCGAAACTCGAGGCATGCCAGCAAAGGTCTTCACGTATTTCTTCTGGCAATGCGGCAAGTACCTTTCTGATCTGATCTGGGCGATTTCTTGCTTCGACATTTAATTTTTGATCGATGAGTGCCTTATCCGCCCGTGCTTGTGCATGATTCTTTTCGATTTGGGTCTGAAGCTCTGCACATCCGGCTGCGCCTTTTGATACGCACTTTTGCACTAGATCTTGCTGAAGCCCATAATCGTTAAACCGTGCTTTCGCGAGCCCATTTACCGGTTCAGAGATCTCGTCTAAAAAAGCATCAGTCTCGTGCGAAATCTGATCGAGCGCTTTATTCAAAGCTTCTGGGCACTGATCGCGTTTTACCCAAAGCGAAGCAAGGCTCGGATAGCTAAGATTCGACATCAGCATTCCACCGAGCGGATACTTGGTAATGTCTTCTTCTTCGTGAGTGGTGCTTTTATGCCACGCGGGGCTGACTTCGTAAGTCTGAAACACCCCGACCCAAGTCGGTAGCTCGACTGTCGTCGCATCGAGTTCGCCAAAAAATGACGAAGCCTGCGCGACACATTCGTCACTGACGACCCGACTCAGTCCCTTAAACGAAAAATACGAATTATTACGTTCCTGATGTTTTTTGTATTGCTGATAATGGCGGTATTCGTGGGTGAGCGTTCCTTGAGGTGCAAACACATCAACCAGAATCACATTCGACTCGTTAAAGAAAATTCCTGCAATTTTTTGATTCGCTTTGGGCTCGAGAAACCCAATGGTAAAACCCGCTTTTTGAAGGTCCGAAACCTGATGCCAAAATGCAGATTGAAGAATCAAAAAACCAGAGGGATACGCATCATCAAACGTAATATTTTCGACTTGCTTTATCACCTTATTCGGAATCTTTCTGAGCATCATCGCAGAATAAGACCCGAAGTTTTTAGCATAGAGCCCACCCGACCAACTCGTGGTAAACCACGAATTCAGTGCCGGCAGTGCCGCCTCTGGGCGATACGAAGCATCGCGATCGCCGCCGAGTGCGATGCCATCAAAATCTTGCAGATGAAGATAAAGCTGATCACGACTCTCGATCGTGCCAGGATTCGCTGCCGCAAGCACTGGCGAAGCCTGACCATGCGTAGAACAAGCCGCAAGTACCGAAATGAAAAAGAGCCCGGTCGTCCAATAAGTAGGGTTAAGCTTCATTACTCACCTCCGAAGTTAAAGCTATCCAAGTAGTCTTGGTAGGTTGTGCCTTTAAGATTACGCTCGCTGGTTTCTGGCGAGAAAATCGCGCGAATGCCGCCATGGCCCGAGTTTTCCCAATGAACGGTTCCGCGACCTGCAGCTAGAAGTTCGCCCGGTATTACTTTCGTCGCATCGACCGTACCGACGAGTGGCAAAATCTCGTTTACGAATTTTTTGCTAATACATTGCTTGAGCATGGCGAGATACTGGCGGTCCTGAATTTCGGCCAGCGTAATCGCGCTTGCACTAAAAGGTGCAATACTTGCTCCGATTCTTCGATTCTCGAGAACCTTTTGAACTTGCTCGGTAATGCCTGGACGAAAGTATTCGATGATCTTGGTCGCAGGTTCGATACCGAAGTAATCGCGGCCAAAGTGATTCAGCGAAGCCTCTAAGCGCTCGATCGGCACATCTGAATGATCGAGAACCTGCATGTAGACATCAGACCATTGTTTAAACACAAGCGTGGTACAAAACACCTGAATATCACCGCCGGTATCGGTCTTAGGAACCGGAATACCGTGCATTTTTTCGTAGTTCTCGAACAAGGTCTTTACTGATTGTTCGGCCTGCTGGCTTGGCTCTGCATAGACCGAACCTGCAGTCAACAAGGCGACTACTCCCATAGTGGCCATTCCTAATTTTACATTCCATTTTTGATTATTCATGTTTTACTCCTTCTGTTTTGATTACCATTTGATATCGACAATGTTTGACATACGGCTTTTAAAACCATCGACTTCTTTTTTCGAAAGTGGGTTTAGCCTGAGGTCGATCGAAATCGCCTGCGGCAAAAACTGCAGACTCGCCAGACTCGCAATTCGATTGTTCATTAAGAACAAGCGCTGAAGCCTGAGCAAACCAGAAATCGGCCCGACTTCTGAAATCAGATTGCGACTGAGATCAAGCTCCATCAGATCGACGAGATCAGAAATCGGCTCGACGTCGCTAATGTGGTTATCGGATAGATCGAGATTTCTAAGATTCGTTAATTGCGCAACCGCCGAAATATCGGTCAGTTTCGAATGCGTGACCGAAAGTTCTTCGATATTACGAAACGGGGCGAGTACTCGAAGGTCGAGCGAATCATTCATCCCTTCGCCTGTTATGGCCACCTTTTGAATCATGGTCAGTGCCTGTTTCATCTCGGGGCACCCTGCATGAGGCAACTTCAATGAATTGGCTACTCTGATGAAAGTGTTTTTTATAGCCACACTCGATTTCGACATCTCACAAAGTTGTTCGAAGGTTTCTGGCAAAAACAGGGTTTCATCGATCGGAACAATTTCGGCCAATCCGGTTGCCTGATCCGGATCGAGTACCTTGCTAACCCGCGCGTGACAGTCATTCGGGGTCAGGTAGCACACGTCTGCTACTTCGAGAAGCTTACTGACATTGGCGTCGACCTTGGTGCGTTCAGCTTCGATCTTTGGTTTTCTCTCGCCCAGATTCTTCTGATACAACAAGCGATTGGTAATGACCGAATAGGCAAATTGCTTCTCGAACTCGCGCCCCAAGCGAACCCGTGCAATTTTGGTGGCTTCTTCGAGTGCTGGATAGTTTTTGATGTAGATGCCGATCGCTTCATAAGGAGAAGTTCGGTAACTGAGCATGGCAGGACCGGGCAATATGCCTTGGGCTAACTGAGACGGAAAGCCATCACGCGTATCGGTCGCATATTTAAGCGCGCTCGAGATAACCTCTGCACAGCGATCAAAATCTCCGAGTTGACATTGCACGAAGCCCTTTCGACCACTTTCGCCTTGGCCAAAAATGCCGGTAACTTTGCTGACGTCACCTCCCATTTGGTAGGCAGAAACAATTACTTTGGTACTTCGGCTGAATGAACTTGATGCCTCTTTAAGAGATGCACTGACATCGCCGAGCGGCCCTTCGAGCGAGAACTTGGCGTCGAAACGTTTTGTATCTTCTAGACTTTGAAAGTCGACCCGTACCGAGAAAAACAACTTGGCACCACGAACCACTTCATCAACGAAATGATCGCCACAAGTAGTGGCCCAATGAGAAGTTCCGAGCACTGCTTTTCCGGTCTCATTCAAATCTGAAACCGTCACTTGCAGCTTATCGACCGGAAATACATAACTCGACTCCCATATCGCCGAAACCGAGAGTTGATTACTCATCGAATTCGTCAGAAACGAAGTATCCGCGCCGGCCTTTACCACTCCGTAACGAAGATGGGCTCCGATGCCAAATCCGAGTTCGGATGAGATTTGCGATTCAGACATCGAACTTTGAAACGTGAATCCGCCGGTGGCTTTTCCGGCCGGAGTCGACTTCTCGAACTTTAGACAACTCTGCCCGACCATTTCTTCTTTTTCGGATTGATAAGCGCTTCCGAGAAGGCCTTCGTGGGTTGATAATTCGAGATTGGTGTTTTCGGCGTGGGCCGGCACCGCAACCAGTCCCACTAGAAAAATGAACCCGGAAAGTAGGTATAAAAATTTGGATGGTCTGAACGTCGGTTGCATAGTCGTCCTTTCGATGTTTGGACGACCTAAGTGCAAATCAAATGCCACCGCCCTAGTTCGATATAACGACCGATGGCCCGATTTCAGACCTTAAGCGATGTCATTTACCTACATGTGGAATGAGGGGAGAAAGCTACGCACCCTTTTTTCTATGATAGTTGACGGATATTTCAGTTATTTAGAAGTAACACTGGGGTTTTTTGTTTTTAGGTTGCCATGCTACCATTTTGGGAATGATGACCAAAGATGAAATGACCTCAGTAATCGATCGACATCTCGAGTGCTACAACAAACTCGATTTGGAAGGATTTTGTAAATTCTTTCATCCAGAAATTAAGACCCACCTTCTGATCTCGAACCAAGCAAGAGTAAACGGAATTGAACATTTGAAAGAGGGGTTCCGAAAACTCTTCGAATCGAGCCCCAATCTGAATTGCAAAGTATTGAATCGAATCGTACTCGACAGTTCAATTATTGACGAGGAATACGTTACTGGAGCAGCAACCTTTCCAAATGGACTGCATTCGACGGCTGTCTACGGGTTTCGTGATGGCTTAATTGATCGAGTGTGGTTTGTGCGGTAGCGAAGCATGCTGATTCATCAATTCGACCATGTTTATGGCTATGTTAAGAATAATGATTTGAACCGCGCCCTTGCGCGAATGCACCTTGCCGGATTTACCGTTTCACCCAAGATGGTCAAACACGATGCGGGTCATTTGAATAGATTTGTTCAGATGGGATCGACCTATCTTGAGTTTCAAAGTGTGGTCGATGAAGGTGCATTTAGCTTAAATGCGACTGAAAACGACCGGCTCTATCGAGCATTTCTTCGCCCATATGGAATTGGTGCTATTACTTCATCTACACAAAGAATCTATGATTCGCTGAAGGGTCATTTTAGCCATTTGAGTTCGCCATTTTCAAAAAGCGAAGGCAACCCACCGACTACTCCGCCTCGTTGGAAGCTCATAGATTTGCCTAACGGGGCATTTCCGGGAGCCCACACTTTTGCCCTAGAATACTTAATGAAGCGCGAAGAAGCGACGATTGGCCCCAACCAAATTACTATGCTAGGCGGATTTTACTTTTGCTCTGACCATCCAAATGAACGAATGAACACATGGACAAGGACCATGAACTTACTGGGCTTACCTATTCATTGTGACGCCACATCCATCACACTGGGACACCAGATATTTTATTTTATCACGCCCAACGAATACCAAGGAAAATTCGGTGAACTGTGGAAGACACCACCGAATGAAAACGGCGAAATTGCTGCTGTGATTTTGAATTGTGCAAATGTGGAATTCTCTGCGGAAGCCATGAAAAACGCTGGCTTTGGAATGACTAATCAAGATTCGACTGTTAACTTTAAAATGGATAAAATTACCGGTTTTACATTTGCTTTGCGCAAACAAGATAGCTGAGGCTATTTCGGTACACCCGCAGCCACTTAAATTAAAAACAAGTTACAAGAAATTTTAGGACCAGAGTTGATTTTAAATTGATATTTGGAATCACTTGTTAAACTTTGAAAAACAATCTCATCGTCAAGGCCGGACTTCATTAGATCATTCAAGTGATTTTCGAGCATGGAAACAGTAAGTGAGCCCCTTATCTCCTGAATTTTTCCATCTTTTAATAGTCT
>CAIKYX010000149.1 GCA_903831745.1 Oligoflexia bacterium | reverse complement strand
CTCCACTCTTCTCTGGGATATTACTCTCCAGTGGAATATGAAAAACTAGCAGAACAAGGGAAGAAACTGCTGAAAAAAAAGGGCGCTCCTACGATCGTTCAAGTTACGCGCTAAACTCTCCAGCCCACGGGGTACACTCCAAAGTTCTATCGCTCGCGGTTTATGGAAGAGCATGTGCTCGACGTGCTCACTCGAAATGCCGACTCGATGGGCATCCAAGATATCAATCTCATGGTGAATTCCTTGATTTCGAAATTTCCGGATTCACCCGAAGTATTGGCTTCGTTTTTTAGGAAATTACAAAAGATTCCCCGTTTTTCAGGAAACTTTCAAATCATGCTTTTTTTGGTAAATGAGGAAGTCCGTCAAATGGATCAGGGGCTTTCATGCAGTGGGCTGTCGGGCGGATGATGAAAGCAATGAAATTACTCATTATTACAGCATGTATTTTCTTGGGGACGACATCTTTTGCCGGCCCGAACACCACTTATTCACGCGAGCACAATGTCACGAACGAAGAGCTCATTGAAGGGGCGCTTAAGCGCTTGCAAGAAAAAGGTCAGCTGGCATTTAGTATTCCAACCATGGATGTTGAGGGTAAATGGATGCTCAAGGTCGTTGAGTATGTGCGGGTTCATCGTCCTCACTATGTGATCACTACAGTGCAGGGCAAGTGGGGCTATGAGTACGATGTAAAAGTTCCCACCGGCGGCGGGTTTAAAATCGCAATGGATCCAATGGTGGTCGAAATTCAGCCGAATCCCGAGACGATTTCTGAGATGGAAAGTCGGATGGAATACCATCGATTTATTTTTGAGGCGGCCCAAAAGTCGGGGCTTAAGATCATGAGTCGAGTGATCCTTTCTGAAGAAGCATTAATGGAGCATATGAATAAGGTGGGAATTACTAATCCTCGCACCATCAATGCGACGCGAACGTACTGCACTGAGGAATTAACGGGGCACTTAAATGTTGGTGCTCGTTCTACCGGATTTGATGCCGAGAGTTTTATTCGTTATCTTGCTTATTGGTTCAATCAAGAAAAGTCTTATGAAATTTTTGGTAAAAATTCGGCATCGAGAAAGGCTGGAGCTACGCCGCTTAATCTTCAGCCTGATGAATCTCAAGCGGCATTTCAGTCTTTATTAAATGAGTTTGAAGCAGGTCGAATCAAAACGGTAGAAGAAGCTGCAGACTGGATGAACGAAAAGGTCTACACTCAAAATCCTTTTGTGAGCCCATTTATTTCGTCCAAGCACAGTCAATCGATAGGTGTAAAGTATTTGTCTTCGCCCAAGTTTGTCGAAATCGACCAGCCGTTTGAGCATCGTGAGATGAAGCAGCCGTTGTCGGCAGAAGAAGATCTTTTGATCCGAAAGTTTATGGATCACTTGGTTGAGTTCACGATTTCAGAAAAGGGCCAGCCCATTCCCTATTTTTTTAGAAAATTTAAAGCGGGAGAAGATCCAATGGGCGTGACGATCGGAGAAAATGCCTTAGAGTTTTGGATGCTCGCGGGGGAGGCCAAAGTAAAATGGCGTGATTATCAGGCGATGCTTTACCCCGATCTTCGTGAATTCATGATTTTGTACGAAGGAGATTTACAAGATTTTTTTAATGGCGCAATCGATTGGAGTGATCGACATCAGGTGCTCACATTTACTCATGATGTAGTTAAGAAATTTTATCGGTCACACTGGATGGAGCAGCATGTGCTTCGTGAGCTGAGTATGCTCTCGGGTGCTATACCAGATGATTCGCTTGATTTAATGCTCACGATTCTCGAGCAAGAATTGATTTCGAATCCGCAAATCTTAAGGCCATTTTTTAAGAAATTGAGTCTTTTGCCAAGATTTTCAAACAATCATCGAATTGCATCTTTTTTGCATCGGCATTCGGACGATTCAATTGATGCAGATTGCACTGATTATGCTGGTGGATAGGGGACACGTATCCCGACTAATTCTTGATCACCTGATGAATCACCCCGCCGCCCAGACACACTTCATTTAAATAAAGCACTGCATATTGTCCAGGGGTGAGCGCTCGTTGAGGTTCAACGAAGTCGATTCGAATCTCTGAGCCAGTGCCACCCTCATCGGTCACCGTCACGTGGCAGGGTTGGTCTTCCTGGCGGTAGCGAGACTTGGCCGTGCAATCAAAACTCATCGCAGGAGGAGCGCCCGCAAACCAATTCATTTCGCGTGCAACCAGACCAGGCGAGTAGAGTGCTGGATGATCGACTCCGCGAGTAACCGTGAGTTCGTTTTTTTCGATGTCTTTTCCAACGACAAACCAAGGCTCGCCTTCGCCGCCTAATCCTAAGCCTTTGCGTTGGCCCAAAGTAAAAAAGGCGATGCCATCGTGGGTGCCGATCCGTTCGCCCTCGAGATTGACGATGTAACCTTGTTTGGCCTGAATGTATTGGTTCAGAAAAGTTTTGAATTTGCGTTCACCGATAAAACAGATTCCGGTACTGTCTTTTTTCGCATGAGTCGCAAGACCCAGTTTTTTTGCGATCTCGCGAACTTCGGGCTTGGGCATGCCCCCGATTGGAAAAAGCACTCGATCAAAGACCGGGCCCGGTACTGCCGTTAAAAAATAGGTTTGATCTTTGTTTTGGTCAAACGCGCGAATTAGTTCGTTCTTCGAATGATTCGTAGCCAGCGAAGTGCGCGGGCGAAGGTCGGCGTAGTGTCCTGTGGCTAGATAGTCACATCCAAATTCGATGGCCTTTTTTAGAAAGAGATCGAATTTAATTTCGCGGTTGCAAAGCACATCGGGATTCGGGGTGTATCCCGCCTCGTATTGCTTCACAAATTCGGCAAAAACATGGTTTCGGTACTCTTCGATGAACTCGATTGAATAACAGGGGATATCGAGCTGATGACAAACTTTTTGAACATCTTCGTAATCGCGCGCCGCTGGACAGTCGCCATTTTCGTCGGTTTCGTCCCAATTTTTCATGAAAAGGCCAAGAACCTCGTAGCCTTGCACTTGAAGTAAGTGTGCCGCTACCGAGGAATCGACTCCGCCGGACATGCCTAGAATGACTTTTTTGGGGTTCACAACAGGTCGAATGATAGCAGAAATCAGCTCGCCTGTCGAGAGCGCGAAGGTTCACCCAGATGCTTCTCATCGACGTGCACGGCATTCGTTTCGATCGCATCACATAGTCTGAGACAATGTTCGAGCATGAGATTGATCTGAACGCGGTCGCTGGCCTGAAGCTTTTGACCCTGTTCGAATTGGTGTTGCACTTCGCGAAGCAAAGTCGACATGCGGTGCTCGAGGTTTGCTTCATTTTTGATGCGTGAATCGGCGTAAAGCGAGAGGGTGTGCTGACTGATCTTCTCAGAGTTTTGCACCACATCCTCGATTCTACGCTCGTGAGTGAGTTGTGAAGATTTTAAGCGAGTTAAAATCTCCTCGAACTCCTTCAACCATCGAGCGTAGTCGAGATGTGTGTTCCGGTTGGAATGTGTGGTTGCAGCCGGATTAAAGTTTTGGGTTTGGTTTTGGGCGAAATCGAGAAATTTTTGAAAGAAATCTGGGTTCATGCGGTAACCGGTGATTCCGAAGAAAAAACTGCAGATGGCAATGATCATGTACCAAACGAAGTTGTTGCCGTTGCCGAAGACTTCCTTGCGTTGGGCATCCTTGGCACTGGGCATTTGCTTGATCTGGCCTTTTAGATTTTGAAGCACGGTCATCAGGTGGGCGACTTCATCGGTCGAACCTGTGGTTTCAGTGCCTTTGGCTTTCTTGGTGACTGCCTGAAAACTGTTTTCGAGAATTCCGCGTTTGCCGACGGCACGTGCTGCCGGAAACTGGCGCATCTTGCGAAGTGAAAGGATGCGTTCGATTTGCTTAGCATATTCATTGAATTCGGATTCGGCATGCAAGTCTTTAGGCACCGGGCTTTTCTTCAGGTCCTCGAATTCGCGCATCAGCTCTTCGTTTAGTTCATTGGCAAAAAGTTTTTTCGGAACCTGGTTGACCGGAACGGCGGTACCCGGGCCCGGATCGAGCGACATCGCACGCCAAACGTGTGCCTGAAAATTTTCGAGTTCTTTCCATGCGCCGGCGGAATCGCTGGACGAAGAGCCTTCACGGTGAATCTGTTGCAACCCGCGTTCGAGTTGGTCGAGATTGTCGTTCATTGAATCCTTCTCCGCACCGAGTCCGGTAGACGCGCTTGCGATTGAAGTGAGTAATCCTAAAATGATCCAGTCCTTGATCTTCATTGGAATAATCCTCTTTCCAATGAACTCTTCGGTAGAATGCTGGGCTCTCTGAACGGGAAATCTTTGCCTACCTTTTGACTGTTTAAAGTCAGTGCAGCCTTGCGTTCTTCGAACGAAGGATGAAAGGAGCCCACCGTCATTTGTGTCAAAAAGTCGCGGGGTTTCTCTTCACTGCCGTTATAGTGGGTGATTTTCTCGAGGGCCGAAATCAAAGTCTTTGGAGTTGCTCCGAGCTTGACTGCCTGGGCATCTGCTTCGAGTTCTTGGCGTTTGATCACGCGGGCGATCATCCAGAATTGAATGAAAAGATTGAGTACCACGAGCGAAATATTCAGGGCCCATTGAACGCTCGGAACGTGACGAAAAAGAAGGGTTACGGCGGTAACCGGAATCGAGGTCACGGCGACTGCAAACAGCATTCCTGCCAGAATCCATCCTGCACGTTTTGCCAGGTGGTGTAACTGAAAATGGGCGGCCTCATGACAAAGAACTGAATTTAATTCATTTTCACTGAGGAGGTGAAAGAGATTCTCAGACAAAAAAAGTGTACGACGGGTGGGACCCATTCCGAAGCGTGATCCACACACGAGTGCGTTTGAGACTTTGATTTTATTGGTATTCAAAATAAAAACTTCACTGATCGGTGATTTCGCATCATCGAAGACAGCTTTAAAACCACGTTTTAGGCTCGATTCTGCCATGATTGTGCACGGAAATAGAACGCGAATCATCAGCGGTGCGGCGGCTACGGTCGCAAGCAATGCTCCGACGATTGCAAACAGGGTTGGCGCAAATGCGTTCAAACCATGAAAGGTTCCAGCATAAGTAGCGAAGATAAATCCCATGGCCGTGATCGTGCGAAAATTTTGTTGCAAACGGTCTTGAGGGGTAACCCGTACATTTCGGCGTTGATTACTTTCTTTGCCGCGAAACGAATAGAGTAGGGTAAATGCGATGACACTTGCACCTAGGCCCAAGTAAGAAGCGCTTTGATCGTGCGAGCCGACACCCAACCACGAATAAAGAATGAGTGCGCCGAAGATAACAAGGGTTAAGCGCGAGACGCGGGCGTCGATCTCAGCCGGAGTTACGTTCGCTTGGCTTTTTAGCCAATACTGAAAGTAAAACGGTACGCTCGTAATTGCTGCAATTAAAACAAATCCAATTCCCTGATTCAGCATCCTTGCCTCCTGGCTTCCTTGCCACTTGCATACAGATCGGTTGCTTGCCCAAAACAATTAACTGGGCAAATTCTGCCGGTTTTGATAGGGTGATGGCGCTATGAGAGAATCAATTTCGGGCAAAGATCTAAAAGAAAAACTCACCACGCTCGGTCGCACCCCATTTGCAATCGAAGTGCTGCTCGAGACTGCTCGAATTCCGAAGGGGCAGACCCGCTCCTATTCTGACATCGCAAAAGCTATCGGACGTCCGCGAGCAATTCGGGCCGTGGGAACCGTGCTTAAAAAGAATCCGTATCCGGGCGAAACAATTCCGTGCCACCGGGTTATTCATAAGGATGGTCGGGTGGTGGGTTTTTTAGGATCGATGAATCCGAAGAGTAAAGAAAATCAAAAGAAGCGAGCCCTTCTTAAGTTCGAAGCTGCCTTAGTGCGTGATTGAAAGAAACCAAGGATCGCTGCCGGTCGCAACATGACCGATCAAAGTTAAAGCGCCGTTCTTGCTGTCGATCGAATACATGAGGAACGTATCTGATCCATTTGTTGGAAAATATGCGAATCGTCCGCTCGGGTCGATAGAGACGTCGTACGGCGCAATCGGATGAGCGGCATCGCTAGTAATCGTATCCGAAATATGAACGAGTGCACCCGTTGAGCGATTGATTGAATAAATTGAAATCGAAAGCGTGTTGATATTCGCCGTATAAACGAATCGTCCTGTTGGATCGACAGCAACGCTGCTTGTGCCGGCCATGGCAGCAATGTCACTGGTAATAGACGTAAGGGCCCCAGTGGTCGGATCGATTTTAAATTGGGAAACTGAATGATCATTAAAATTTGCAGTGTACAAAAAGTGCCCGGTAGGATCGATGGCAAGCCCATGAGGAAGGCGACCCGTAGAAACATCTGTGCCAATCGAAGTCAGCCTGCCGGTTGAACGATCAATTTTAAACATCGAAATTGAATTGCCATTGTAATTGGTCGTATAAAGAAAACGCCCGCTCACATCGATTGCGGCGAAATTCGGCTTCGCACCGGTAGAAACATCGGCACCGATTGATGTGAGTGCGCCGTTAGTCGAATTAATTGCATATGCTGATAAGGTCGAAGCAACGTTATTTACAAAATAGATAAATCTTCCGGTGGGTTCTGCTTTACTGAGCATGACGCCACTTCCACCTGAAATAGAAGACCCTAGAGAAGTCAGGCGGCCGGAAATGGTGTTTATCGAGAATTCAGAAATCGTGCTTGAGTTGAAATTCGAAGAATAGGCAAATCGACCGGTAGGGTCGACGGTGACATGAACGGATCCGACTCCAGCTGCGACGGGCGAACCGTTAGTGGAAAGTGAACCGCTCGTGCTGTCGATGGTAAATTGAGAGATCGTGTTGTCATTTAAGTTTGCGTTGTAAGCAAAACGTGCGGGCCCGGCAGTAGTCGTAACCATGGTGGGATATTGGCCCGCGTCGGTTTTGCCGATAGAAGTCAGTAAACCCGTAATCGGAGCGATTGAGTAAGCCGAAACTGAGTGATCAAAATTACTGGTAGCATAAACATAATGTCCCGTTGGGTCGACTGCGATCGAGTTCGCATTACCCGGAACTGATATGTCGGCACCGATCGAGCTTAATGCCCCCGTGGTTAGGTTAATCGAGTACATCGAAATCGTACTTGCCTTAGAATTGGACGAATAGGCGAAATGCCCAGTGGGATCGATCGCAATGCCCTGAGCTCCGCGCCCGGCCGCAACATCTGATCCAATCGAAGTCAATGCGCCCGAAGCTGCATCAATCGAAAACATCGAGATCGAATCGGAAGCCCAATTAGGGACGTAGACGAATCTACCACTCGGATCCACCACAATTCCGAATGGATCGGCCCCTGTGTGTTGATCAGTGCCAACGGCAGAGAGTGTTCCGGTGGTCGGATCGATTGAAAATGCAGAAACTGTATTTCCAGGGTTGGCGGTAAATAAAAATCGACCGGTCGGTTCAATTGCAATAAATTGTGGATCTACGCCGGTGAAGGTACCAATTGAGCTCAGAATTCCGGTGCTTGGATTAATTGAATACATCGAAATCGAAGCAGACGAGACATTGGGTGCATAAACAAATCTACCGGTCGGATCTACCACTACGCTAGTGGGGCTGGCTCCTGCCGCGATATCGGCACCGAGTGAAGTCAGGGCGCCGGTAGCAGAGTTGATTGAAAACATGCCTACTGCATTGCCATTGGTATTTGCGGTATAGGCAAAGCGAGCGGACGGATCAATAGCGATAAAAGTTGGATTTCTTCCGGAAGTGGCATTTCCGAGAGCGATCAGAGATCCATTGCCTGGATCGATTGCATAAGTCGAAATAGTATCGTCAGCATCATTGGCAACATAGGCGTAAAGTCTTGAAGGGTTGGGTGGAGGGCTGACGATCCAGACCGGATTTACAGATCCGCTGACTGAGGGTGAGTTGTTGTTATTCGTTTGAATGACGTCGACAGAAAAATTATATACGGAAGAGACAGGACTGGTGATCACGGGCGATGGTGTAATTTCGAGTGCCCATGTTTTCATCGTCGGATCGATTTTGATGATCGCCTGAGAAACGGTACCGGTGCAGACGCTTGAGGTGTTCGGGTGAGCGCAACTGAAGGTGCCCCCGCCCGAAGGAGTTCCATCGACCGTGTAAATGAGATTAATGCTTAATGGCCAGTCGTCATCAGTGGTGACAGAAGATGCCGAGTAGGTTCCGGTCATCACCACGCCACTTAGGGCGCCTGTTTTAAATGTGTAGCCTATTGGCACAATTGCATCACCGGTAGAAGCATTTACAGCATTGGTCAATGTCACTGTCGGTGTTGTGTCACTCATCCCGATGGTAAGAGGGTCAGTTTTTGCGATTCCCACTCCACCGTTGCTGTCGACCGCAGAAGCTTCGATGTAGGTGCCGGCGGTTACGTTAGGAGGAGTCCAATCGAAGCGAGTGGCGTCGCCCGCTTCTGAAGTGAGGTGGGTTCTTACTCCGTCACTGGTTACGAGAGTGAGTTGGATTGAGCTTACCGAGGAGAAAAGGCTATAAGCTCGAAAACTGAGTGTTACCGGAGTTCCAGCATTTACCTTTTTTGGGGTATCAATCGAAACCACGGGTGGCACTCTTACGAATTGCGCAGAAATATACTGCGGATCACAAGCGCTTAGCGTAATTGAAGTGAGTAGCGCGCAGATGATTCTGGCTTGAAAGCCAATCTTTGCAAATCGACGCAGTTTCACGTACGAATCCCCCTTGTATTGCCATCCCCATGGCAAAAATTCGGCATGTAGCCAAATGTACTTCTATTTTATCTTTATATAACTTAAATAGTCAAGTATTGACTCGATAATATTAAGCTGAAATAGTCTAATGATTAAAAGGGGTTGCAAGCAAAGAGAACCAAAAGAAAGTTGCGTTCTTAAAGGGTGAGAAGGCAATTTGAGGATTAAAGGCCACAACGTGTCGCCTGAAAACTACATCTCTATAGTTGAAAAATTGGCCGCGGCGATTGAGTTCTGGACTTGGGCGGTGGCCGGTCGTGGCATTCACCTTGCTACATAGTCCGGCGTGAATCATTCGTGGAAAATCATCATCACCGTGTTTTTAGTATTTCAATTGAGCGAGTGCTTTTTTGCTTGGGGCAGTTCTCCCTTAGGCCATGAAGAAAGAAAGGCGCGCTGGTGGCGCAACATGGGGTTAGGGGTATTTCATCGGTTAATCGTATCACCCCTGATCCTTCTTCCGCCCTTGGTTTATGCCGGTGGATTTCATCCGCATCGCTACGATTTTTTGCCATGGGGCGTGCGACTGATTCTCATTTTGGTGGCTTTGGATTTCTCAAATTTTGTCGGACACTGGTTGGGCCACAAGGTTTCATTTCTCTGGCGTTTTCATTCGGTGCACCACTTGGATAATCACCTCGATGCGACCACGGGTTTCAGGGTGCACGCCGTAGAGAAAATATTTTTTCTGCCTGGAAAGTTTGCAATCGTTTTTGCCTTGGGTGCCGGAACTGCGGATTTGGCGATGATTGAAACCATCGGCCTTTGCCACGCCATTTTTCATCATGCCAATATTCGTTTGCCTGAAAGATTCGAGGATTGGCTGAGTGTTTTTCTCACGACGCCGTCATCGCATCGGGTGCATCATCACGCCGAACTTCCTTATACCGATTCGAACTATGGTTTTATATTTAGTTTTTGGGATCGGGCATTCGGCACCCTGCGGGTAAACCGGATGAGCCGCCCGATCTTCGGAGTGAATCAAAGATCTCAGGGCGCCATTTCTGAAAATTTTTCCGAGCTTTTTTGCGAGCCCTTCATTCATTCCATTTCAGGTACCACAACAGGAGAAAACAATGCTTACTCAGAGTCTTGATTATTCGACAGCAGTTCCCATCATTCTTAAAACTCGCCGTTACCGGATTCCCTGCATGTTGATGCGGGGAGGAACCTCGAGAGGCTTATTTTTCCTGGCCTCAGATTTACCGGGAGTGCTCGAAGTCCGCGATCGTGTTCTGCTTGGACTCATGGGTACCCCCCAATTCAATCGGGTAGATGGTATTGGCGGCATGAATCCCGTGACGAGCAAGCTTGCAATCATCAGTCCCGCAACAGTGGCAGGCGCGGATGTGGATTATTTGTTCGGGCAAGTAAATGCCGAGGGTAATCGAATTGATTATTCAGCCAATTGCGGAAATATTTTGTCTGCAGTAGGGCCTTTTGCTCTCGAGCGAGGACTCGTTAAAATAGTTTCTCCCGAGACGGTGGTTCGAATTCACAATGTAAACACGGGGGTCATTGTTCATGCGAGAATCAAGACTCCAGAGAATGAAGTTCTGTACGAGGGAAGCACGTCGATTGATGGAGCTCCCGGTTTTGGTGCGCCCATTTCGCTCCATTTTATAGATTCAGAAGGTGCAATCACAGGAAAGCTGCTTCCGACCGGGCAACTCCAAGAAACCATTCTTGGAATTCGTGTGAGCTGTGTTGACGCCGCTGTTGCGATGGTCATTTTAAAAGCGGCTGACTTGGGTCTCAGCGGATACGAATCACCAGAAGATCTGAATCTAAATCAACCGATGCTTGAGTGCTTAGAACACGTGAGATTGGAGGCTGGGCGAAGAATGGGATTGGGTGATTGCTCGCGTTCAGTGATTCCAAAAGTATGTCTCGTTGCTCCCGCCATGAATGGGGGGCACGTCAGTTCTCGCTACTTCACACCGTTTAAATGTCATCCCAGTCACGCGGTAACGGGGGCGCTGTGTCTGGGAGTTGCAGCTTTGATTCCGGGAACGATTGCATATGAAGTTGCTCAATCGGGCGGTAATCATTTTCAAATCGAACATCCATCAGGCAGTATTGAGGCAGATTTGCAGTTAGTTCAAAAGCTAAATGGAGAAATGAAAGTATCTCGTGCGGCATTCGTGAGAACAGCAAGCAGAATTCTCGATGGAATTGCCTTCTATTCAGATATTGATGGGATTACAACATGAAAGAAGTATCGAATTGGAAGTGGGTTGCGCTCAATCTCAAAATAGGAGCGCTGAGTTTTGGAAGCAGCGGACGGGCACTTCTCTATCAAAAAGCAATCGTCGATGAGAATCGCTGGCTTTCAGACGATGAATTTAGAGAAGTTTTTACTCTCACTCAGGTTCTTCCGGGACCCAACTTGGTGAATCTCTCCGTGTACCTTGGTTTTCGTTTATCCGGTTTAATGGGAACCGCTTTGGGGCTTTTGGCTTTGGCACTTCCTGGCGCAGTGATGCTAGTCGCGGCCTATCATTTACTGGGTTTCGCGCGCACTCCGCTCGAACCCTTTTTTAAGGGAGTTTCAATCGGGAGCGTTCTTTTATTTTTTGTTCTTGTTGCCAAAAATGCCCAGGGTTTTGGCCAGTCTGCACATTTTTCAAAGGGAGTGCCCCGCTTTAAACGGCTCAGTCGATTTGCAGTTGCGATAGGGGTGGGTGGGTTTGCAATGAGTGGGGTATCGCTATCCCTTTTATTACCGCTTGGAGCACTTGCTGGAATTGCGCTGGAGTTTATTTATGTGGAATAGCATTGAAATAAAAATCTTCATGGTATTTTTAAAGCTGAGTTTGATCTCCTTCGGCGGCGTATTTGGGGTACTTCCCGAACTCGAGCGCGATATTGTCACAAAATTCCATTGGTTGACCCATGATCAATTCATTCAAACGTTTGTATTGGCGCAAGTGGTTCCCGGTCCCAACATGGTGATGTGTCCCATGATTGGTTACAGAATCGCTGGTCTCAGTGGGTTCATCGCCGGATTTTTTGGAATCTATAGCATGCCCCTCGTGATCATGGGGGGAGCGTTTTATTTTTACCATCGCTACCGTAATTTGGCTTTTGTTAGAAAATTGGAATTGGGTTTGAGGCCGTTGGTTTTGGGATTGATTGCTTCATCAGCCATTCAACTTTGGTGGGAGCAATCGAGCACCCTTCTTTCGCAGAAATTTCCCGCATTGGCTCTGTCTATCGCCATCACGGTTGCTGGAATTTTCTGGATGAAATCGCGCAAAGTAAATGCTCTAGTTTTGATATTTTCGGCTGGAATGGTTGGCTGGGTAGGACACATCTTGGTTGATGGCTAAGGCTAATCCGGCATCATTTCGGATCCGCACTCACTTCGCCTGATGGCATTAACGGTGCAGGAGTCGGTGTCGAATCGACGATTGCATTTCCTCGAAGTACTTCGATCGAATGGTTTAATGAATCGATCTGAGCGAACTCACTTGTGGTCGGCGGAATTTCTCCACCTCCGGTGACAAACACCTGCGGTGGAACGGATGGGTTCAACGGCAGTGCACCCTTAAAATTGTAGGATTTTGACTGAAAGGTCACGGCTCCATCGATTTCGACGCCGTCGTCCGCTCCCAATGTTTCATAATGAGTGAGAAGAATATCACCATTCGAAAGCACTACGTGTTGGTGGGTAAGATTCGCGATTTGTTGGGTGATCTGAAGGGTCATATCAATCATGCCTGTACGAAATTGCGCTTGCTTATCGACGGGCATGGCGCTCACTCCAAATAGAAGCTGTCTCAGATTCTCGGTAGGAAAATACGCACCATAATACGGAAATGGACGATTGAGAGCAGGATACGCTTCGTATTCATTCGCATACCACGTGCGATAGTAAGCATCATCCCAAGTCCCGATGTAAAACCAATGCACTACCGGGTTGTAGAAATAGATCGTGATGTCGGTGACCGGATGAAAGCCGTAATAAAACCCTCCACGAAAATGGTGCGCGTGCCACTGTATCCAGATGGTCGGGGTCTTAGCCACAATTGCGTGATAGTGGCTGAAGTGTTCGGTGTAAGTACTTTGCTTTTGTTCATAGACCGGTCGAAGTGTTCCGGTAAATGCAGCAGCGTGAAACGTCACATGGTTTTGTACGTGAGGACTCGGACGCATCACCGTTTCAGCGCGCTGGTGCGCGAACTCAACTCGCTTCATGTGGTCGTCGCTGACGCGATTTCCAAAATGATCATCGTGAATAGGTTCGGGTTTAACCTTTGCCGGTTTTTGTTTGATCACCGGGGGTGCCTTGTACACCGGAAAAACTGAAGCAGTCTTCATTGGCCCTTTTCGTACTTTAGGGCCCTTCGATTCATCTCGGGTTTCGGCCATGGAAATAGCGGTAAGGAAGATACCGAAAATTAGAATAATTTTGATCATGGTTTTTTCGACATCAAGGGTTTTGGCGGAGGGGTCGTGATCAGGGTTTCAATTTGGTGAATCACTTGATCGACTACTTTTTGAAACGGTTGTTTCAGTGCAAGGCCTGCAGCGTATTCGTGTCCGCCGCCGCCCAGATCCATGGCGATCTTGTTGATCACGTATTTGCCTTTTGATTTGATCGAAACCCGGGTCATCTCGCCGTCGTCTTCTTCACGAAAAATGCAAACCACATCCGCATCCTTCAGGACGAGCAGAATATTCAGAAACGACATGGTGTCGTCGGCGGTTGCGTTAAACTTCTTTCGAAGATCGAGCTTCAGTTCCATCCACGCAAGTTTTCCGCTTTTTGATACCTTGGTTTGCTGAAGCAGTTGGCCCAGAAGTTGGATGTGTGAGAGTTCCTTGGTCGAAAAGATGGCCTGATAAACTTCTTCCGGATCGACACCGAGTGCGATCATTTCTGAGGCAATGACATGCGATTCGGGTGTGGTGCGCGCATAACGAAAGCTGTTGGTGTCCGTCATCACAGAAACATAAAGACCGAGCGCCATATCGGCATTGATCTTGGTCAGATCGAGTTCCTTGAAAATCTGATACAGTAGTTCGCCGATCGAGCTCGAATGATGGTCCGAGACCACCATGGCATTATTCGGGTACTGAAATTTCTCGGGTGGATTGATGTCGGGATGGTGATCGAGAAAAATGATTTTGCGTGAGCGAAGCGGAAGTTCGTTCCAGAGTGCTCCCAGGCGGCGAGGGTCATTCGTGTCGACAATGATCCAAAGGTCGCAATGATCCCATAATTCGACTTCACCCGGCCCGAGCAGAAATTCGCCTTTCGGATCGAGAAAACGATAACGACGTGGAAGCGAGTCGGGATTATAGATACGCACCGATTTGCGCGCGCGTTTTAAATAATGAAAAAGTGCGACTTCGGCGCCGAGTCCGTCGCCGTCGGGTTGCATGTGGGTCGAGATCAGGATTCGTTTCGCATCACCGAGCAAAGTCTTCAGTTGAGCAAATTCCTTCGATTCTGAGACCCGCTGGGGGCTGCTTTTTTTAGTTACTTTTTTTGCGCTCAAGAATCACCTCTCGGATGCCGACATTATAAATTGTGAATACTACAACAAAGAATCTAGATCCTCTTTATACCATTTTCGAGCAACATCTCTTCAACTTTCAAGATCCAAATTCTGACCGACAATCTTTCATCGAAGGCATCGTCGAAGAATACATCAACCATATCCGTAAAGTCGGCATTACTGTTCCTATCGAATGGGAGAGTCATATTTTTGAAGAATTATGCTTTCAAGTCAACTCGATGCTGGTTAAAAAGATATACGGATGCATGACGATCGAAGAATACACCAGCAAGGCGCCAGCCAAGAAATTGGCGGACCAAAAGAAGACGGCTCACAATCGATATCGTCGTCTCGAGCAGTCCCGCGCCAAAAAATAGCGCTCGTTCACGATTGGCTGAATGGAATGCGGGGCGGAGAGATTGTTTTCGAAGCGCTCCTCGATCTGTTCCCTGATGCCGAAGTTTTTACCCTCGTTTATCATCCTCAGGCCTTGTCTCCTTCACTCAGGGCGAAACTTGCCCGCACCAAAGTGCATACTTCTTGGTTGAATCTCTTTCTCTTTACTCGCACCCGCTACAGACAGTTACTTCCGCTTCTGCCGTTTGCCATCCGCTCATTCGATCTTTATCCCTTTGATCTGATTGTCTCGTCGTCTCATTGCGTGGCAAAAGGAATCAAAAAACGCCCCGGTGCCTTTCACTTAAGCTACATTCATGCGCCCATGCGCTATATGTGGGATCGCTTCGACGATTACTTCGGCAAGGGACGCATTCATCCGTTGTTTCGTTTTATTGCCATTTTGCTTCGGCCTTGGATGCGGTGGTGGGATGCGCGAACCGCTCAGTCCGATCGCATCGACGTAATTTTGGCGAACAGCAAGTTCATCGCGGATCAGATTCAGTCTTATTATCATCGAAAGGCTGAAGTGGTTTACCCGTTCGCCAAGCTCGAGCGTTTCGTTCATGAGCGGAAGCGGGGTAACTTCTATTTGATGGTAGGAGCGTTCGCTCCTTATAAGAGAACCGATATTGCAATCGAAGCGTTTGCTCGTCTGGGCTTGCCACTTAAGATTGTAGGGCACGGGCAAGATGAAGCAAAACTCTATGCGCTTAAAGAACGTCTGAATGCATCGAACATCGAATTCATCGCGTCTCCGTCGAATGCGATGATTGAATCGCTTTATTCTGAGTGCAAAGCCTTCGTTTTTCCGGGCAAAGAAGACTTCGGCATTACGCCACTCGAAGCCATGGCCTCGGGCGCACCTGTCATTGCCTACGGCGAAGGTGGAGCTTGCGAAACCGTAACATCCGAAACTGGCGTCTTATTCTTCAAACAAACAGTAGACGCGCTTTGTGATGCGGTAATGGAAGTCGAGAGTGGGCGATTGGTTTTTGACGAAAAACACTGTAAAAACCGCGCGCAATTTTTTACGGAGCAGCGATTTAAGAGCGAAGTTCTTCGCTTCATTCCTTCTAAATATTCTGAACGCGCCTGAATTGACGCGAGTTGCCTACGCGGCGCAGAATGATTAAATTTAATTTCATTTAATCAGTGACCAACATGCTTCGTTTTTTTAATTTTCAAAAAATG
>CAIKYX010000148.1 GCA_903831745.1 Oligoflexia bacterium | reverse complement strand
GTGTGAGTAAGCGTGGGCTTTTGATCTTCAAGCAGTAAGCCCTGAGCTTTGAACTCGAAGCGAATCAGCAGAAACTTGCTTTGCTCCAGCTGGGACTTTATGACCGGATCGGTAAGAAAACCAGGAATCAGAGATTCGCTGCCATCCGAATGCCTGACATAAGGACAGGGCCCCGATGTCCCATCCTTATTAGATCCTTCATAGTCCATCTGCACGTCGACCGAAGCTTCACGCCCCTGAAGGATCATCGGTAGCAAAATCTCCTTCGCACGAAGCGCTCTCGCCTTCGACAACCCGATAAAATCCTTCTTACAAAATTCATCGCTGGTATTGTTGACCGCATTCGATGAAGCAATGATGGTTACTTTCTCAAGCGCATCGAGCTTGCCTTCAAGACACTGTAGCCCCTCCTGATATTCTGCAGAATGCACAATTTCATAGAGGTAGTTCTCGACCCGGTATTCATTATCCGGAAGTCGTTTGGTAAATGCCATCACGCAGGGCCGATTGACTAGGGCAATGGCAGTCGAAATCGAATGATGAGGTTCGATAGAACAATGCACCAGAGACAGGCCCGAATCATACTTCTGACTAAAGCGAAGAAGCAATTCAGAACGTTTGCGCTCCAATTCACTTTGATTGCGTTTCAGGTACAAATCTTCGAATTCGGCGGGTTTTAAATCACCTGGCCCGCTATCAACCGCAACGTCGTCATAAACAAAATGATGGCCTTCGATCGAATACGCAGGATCGCATGCATACTTCACCCGAAAGTCGTGCATTTGATGCCAGAGCTTTGCCGCAAACTCGTGATCCTGCGCCAAAGCCGTTTCATGCTCCTGATTTGAAAAAAAACGTGAAAACTCGCCGTTTTCGCGCAACTCTACGATCAAATCCTCGAGACTTTGTTCGCGATTCGACAACAAATGGGCACAACTCGATTGGCGGTTGAACTCTTCACAACCACGGGGCTCGGCCCGTGCGCCGGAAAGAACGCCCATAAAGAAAGGAGCCATGACAAGAAAGATAGAAAGCTGCACTCGCCCACCCTAAACGAAAGGCATTTAAATATCAATTAAATAAATTTAGTATATAAAACATGCATTTTCTACCTCTTTCGCCTATCGTCTCTCCCATGAAATCCGCTTTAGGAAAAATTCTAGTTCATCCCATGGTTTTGGCTTTGCTCAATTTTGCCATTTTGTTGCTCGCGTACTCTTCGTTGCGAACCACTTGGTTCGATGCAGCCAGCGGCATGAATCACATTCACTCGGCCATCGAACTCTGGGAAGGATTCGGCACGATCGTGCTGGGTTTTGGAGTGGCCTTAGAAGAACGCGAAACCCTAAAGAAGATCTTTAAGATCACACCCGCAAGCGATGGGGTAGATGAACTGGCCCATGACTTCGGTGTTATCTTCGTCATGCTCGGAGTCATGATCGAGGTACTGGCCTGGCTGGTAAAAATTCCGAACGAAGTTCTGAATACCGAAAATATCGAAGGATTTTTCTTAAACACGGCGGCAGTCGTTGCGTGCGTCGTGGTAGTTCTGCAACTTCGCTTTCTTTATCATCTCGTACGAAAATAGGCTTTTATTCAACGACCGTGGTTCAACAAAATCGAGCCAAGTCACCTCGTATTTCCTAACGGTTTTCTGACTTTTCAGATATATTCGCGGCCGGAGGACCTACCCCATGATCAAGTTTTTCTCTCTCATTTTTCTCTTCACCCTTTCGACCGCATTTGCAGTTCCGCAATACACGCCAGAAGAACGTCACGCAATCCTGAGCGACCTCCATGGATTTTACGACAATGCGAACGCCAAGGACGGAAAAGGCGCACGAATCATCCCGGCCATTCAGATGATTTACGGCGCGACCCACTCGATCGACATCGAAATTTATGAACTCGAAGACACCAACGTCATCGCCGCCCTCGATGATGCTGCCGATCGTGGGGTACAGATTCGAATCGTCAAAGACCCTCGCCCGGTACCCAAAGCAGATCAATGTCTTTGGTTCTCACCACCGAATCCAAAAGAAATGCCGAGCTGCGCGCTCGTTCGCAAGCTGATCGCAAAAGTGAATAAGGATCCCAATCATCCGCAAATTGTGCAATTCAACAAGGACAAGATCGATCCAAAAATCGGCAATGCGAATCTCTGCGGTAAAGATGACAGCCCGTTTGCAGGCCAATGCTTCCAGCACGGCAAGATCATCATTGCCGACAGCAAAGAGAAGAGCCTAAGAAAAGCCTTGATCAGCACCGGAAACCTTAACGGCAGCAATCTTTGCGACCACGACGTTCACCCGAGCGTCTGCAACCGCGACTTCTCTTTTATTACTGCCGACGCTGCCGAAATTGAAAAGCTTGAACACGTCTTCAAAAACGACCATGACCAATATGGGCCACTGACCCAACATCTCGGCCTCAAAACCATTGCGATGAATGAGTCACCCTCCATTACGGTAAGCCCCTACTCACTTAACCCGATTGTGGATTTCATCAATACAGCACAAGCCGGCTCGACCCTTCAAATCGAAAATCAATATCTGAAAGAGCCCAATATGAATGCAGCGCTGATAGCCGCTGCCAAACGAGGAGTGAATGTTCAGATGATGGTGGCAAGTCTTTGCGCGTTTTCAAAACCTACCGAATCCGATAAGATCAAATTCACCAAGCTCTTTAAACCGTTCGAAGACGCCGGAGTGAAGATCAAGATATTTACCAATAAGTTCAAGGTAGACGGTTCACCGGGCTATCTGCATGCCAAAGCAATCGTGATCGGTACCAAAGCATGGATCGGCTCCGTGAATGGTTCTGATGCCTCATTGAATCAGAATCGCGAGTACGGCAAGTTTTTCGAAACAGCAACAGACGTTCGAAAATTAAGCAAGATTCTTGCTGCTGATTTTAAAAATCCAGCCGCAGAGACTTGGCAAGATAGCTTAATCTGCAAGGAAAGAAGCGGGGGACAAACCGACCCTACCTCAGATACACCTCCGCAGGAGTAAGTCCCAGGAACGTCCGGCGCAATTCGTGCAGTCACCTGTATGAATGATCAAAAGCATTGATCTCGCAAACGCCGTTCATGAAGAAGCCCATGGCATTGCCTCGAGAATTCCCGAGAGCGAAACGCCTCATCTGCGAAATGGCGATCGCTTGGCGTGGCTTCTTGCCCATTGGCCCTTGCCCACGGTAAAAGAAATGATTCCGGTAATCGAGGAAGTTTTCTGGGCGTCTTTGCTCACCGAAGAAGGAAGACCTTGTCGTCCGCGACTTCTTTACTCTACGGTAGTCGATACGGAACGCCCCGTGCATTGGTTTTCCGAACCCATTCCGCTGAATCGCGAATCATTAAGAAAACTCACTTCGATTCAAGACGACACCTGCTATCTCGTCTGGAAAATCGCAGACCATCATCCCGTAATGATCGGACTTCAAGCGCGCGAAAGCAGTGACCCCAATCAATTCCTGCTTACTTGCGCAGGGCCAGGTGCACTTGATTTTACGTGGAACCGCCTGAGGGTCGTCATTCTGCGTGAAGGCTACACGCGCCGACTGTCGAGCTGCACGCTGCCAGACTCTCACGTGGTGTTTGAAATGATTCGAACCTTGCTCGGTTCCTTCGAACCATTCTTTCTAGGTCGAGTAGTTCGGGCCATTTCGGATCAGGGTCATGGGGGGTCGCTCTGGATTGTTCGAGAAGGAACGTCCGTGAGTGACATTCAAATCGGCCATCGCATTGTACGCGACGGACGTCTCCTGCTCGATCGATTTCCACGCTTTGAGAGCAGACATCCCTGGCTGAACTCGATCGCCCAACTCACAGCAGTGGATGGTGCCGTGCTTTTGGATTCTCGAGTCAGGGTTCTTGGTTTCGGAGCTTTCATTTCCGTAAATGAACCCTCAGAAATCATACGGCGTCTTCCGGGCGGTGACGAACAAAAAGTCAGTTCCTTTACTCTGGGTGGAGGACGTCACCGGTCCGCAGTCGAATTCTGTAAACGATTCGCACCAGCCGCAGCGATCGTAGTTTCTGAAGACGGAAGGATTCTCGTCATCGCCGCTCCGGGCGAAGCCCAACCTCCTTGGTGCGCCGAGATCGCATCACTGGGGTTTTCTGACTCACTCTAATTCATCATAAAACCTTTAAAACAGCCATATTTTGCATATTATTTAAGAGTAGTGTAAAACCACTTCCATGATGAATCAGCTCGACCGACAAGCCTATTATTCTTTTTTTAGCGGAGTGGGCAAACAGGTTTCGATTAATCTCTACGTGAAAACCGGAGAACTATTTCTGAAGAGCCTGCCAGAACGACTGGGCAATCTTAAAGGTGCGCTCGCGCAATACGACAATCAATCCGCCATCATCCTGGCCCACCAACTTAAAGGCGCGCTCCTTTCGCTCGGCGGAAATCAACTTGCCGAAACATTCAAATACCTCGAGCTAAATATCAATCTTGTACCAAACGAAGTACTCATCCAGCGCCTAGACGCCAAAGCCGAAGATCTCGAGCTTTTTAAAACTGAGCTCCGAGGATGGATGCTCGAACTCGAAACTACGAAATCTTTTTAAAGATCTCATGAACTTTTTGATCCAGCACGCGATAAGGCATCTGTTTGCCCCATACTTCGACGACCGAAAACTGCTTGAGCCTTGGAATCGAAAATCGCTGATCTGTTCCGGTAAAAAACACTACTGGAATGGCGCGCGATTCGTTCTTCAGGGTTCCGTCAAGAACAGTTAAAGCAGCGCTTCCTTTCAGTCCTGGCATCATCTGATCGATAAAAATCAAATCGTAATGATGAAGCTTCAGCTCTTCGATCATTTCATCTGCACTTGCCACCGTCTTGGTCCTCGCTTCACGAAGCACAGACTGAAGACTGAGAATCGAGGACTCATCGTCATCTACGATCAATACTGAAAGCTCTTTTTCCGATCGCTCTGCGGTTCCGATACGAATTAAATAAAACACTCCGTAGAACAATCCCAATACCAGCGCCAGCGGCAAAAGCACCGCCAAATAAAATGGCAACGCCACCACCAACGCACTTAACCCCGTCAGCCAAGATGAAAACCAGTTTGACATAACTCCCCCTTATTCATGTGTCGATTCACGATGGTCAGTAAATGCGCGAGGTTGAATGGCTTCTGAACCAACTCAATCGCATTCTGTTGATTTTTGAAATGCCCAACCTCTCCCACTGCCGAAATGACGACAATCGGAATTCCCTTAAGCTCGCTGTCTTCTGCCAACAATTCCATCAATTGCCACCCGTCTACCACCGGCATCATCAAATCGAGAAGAATCAATGAAGGTTTCGCACCTTGTGCAATGACATCCAATGCTTCTCTTCCATGAGTTGCCGTACGAACGGGATAGCCTTCCAGGGTCAGCATGTCCCTGATGGCTTCGCGGATCAATGGATCATCTTCCACCACCAAAATATACACGCACACGCCCCTCCCAGTTCGAAGTATCAAGAATAGAAATTAAGGCGAAGTTAAACAGTATTTAAATAATCGCAACCATCAGAAAATTTCTGCGTTTTAGCAACAATTAATAAACACTGTTTTAATGGCATTTGTACGAAAATAGGATTAAAAAAACATCATGTATAAAACACTACTCATTGACGATTCGCCCGAAATAGCTCTCGCAGTAGAAAGCGCACTGTCTCCGATTGGTATCACCGTTGATACTGCAGTGTCGGTCGCTGAAGGACTGCAAAAAGCAAACGCAACCCACTATGATCTGTTGATCATCGACATCATGCTGCCTGATGGTGATGGTTTTGATCTTTATCTGAAAGCGAGGAATTTTCATGGTTACGAGAAAACACCGGTGATCTTCCTTACTGCGAAAGAAGATGTGGGTAGCAAAGTCAGCGCCTTCTCATTAGGGGCGGATGACTACATCGTCAAACCCTTTAACCTGCTCGAGCTTCGAGCACGAGTCGAATGTCGCCTGAAAAAGCACCAGGAACGAAGCACCGAAGGAGACCAAGTCGCCGCAGGCTCACTGATCCTCGAAGTCAGTTCTCAGCGCCTTCGGATTCTGGGCCGGAATGACAACATTTCGCTGACACCCCGTGAATTCAAGATTCTACTTCTCCTCGTTCGAAATCCTGATCGGATTTTTACCCGTGAACATATTCTCGACAAGATCTGGGGCCAGGATGTGTATGTGACTGACCGAACCGTCGATGCGCACATCTGCTACTTGCGCAAAAAACTCGAACAGTTTTCGACGTACATCGAATCGGTTCCAGGCGAAGGATACCGATTCAATCCGAATCCGATCTTTCGACCAAAACTGTCTCATGGCTTGAGCCAGAAGGCTTCTCACGCAAGTTAGCCCCAACTGATTCGACGATTAAAAAATCGTACGAATAATAGAACAACGCAAGAACGACGATTTTCGGTATTGGCCCTATCCTCTGAAGAGAGGGAGAATCCATCATGAAAAAAATATTACTTGCCATTGATCCACTCGAAGCTGACCTGAAGCCATCCCACGAGGCTCTGAAAGACCTGGGGTTCTGGCTCGAAAACTTAGACGCCGAAATCGAAGCCGTCTATGTGTTATCCGACTTACGCGCCGACCTTCGCGTTGATCAGAGTTTTCTGCTGGCGACGCAAGCTTTGCGTTCGGCCATCAAGAAGTTTCACTTTAAGACTCCTATCGAGTCGCAGGTTTTGCTGAACCATTCGACCTCGAGAAGAAAAGCCGTACGTGAACTCCTCGACCATGCAGAAGACACGGGGGCGGAACTGCTCGTGGTCACGTCTCATGGCCGAAGCGGAATGAGCAGACTTTTTCTAGGAAGTTTTGCAGAGGCACTCCTTGCCGATTCACCGATACCGGTACTTTTTCTCGGCACACATCCGCAGAAACAAGCCCAATTGAATAAAATGATCTTCGTGACCGACTTCTCACGGCCATCCTGGCTTGCATTTCAATCGTTTTTGGATCAGGTCAGTCCACTCGATCCTGAAGTAGTCCTGTTTCATTCGATGCCTGCGTTTCCGTCTCCGTTTCACTATGGCATCATCGGCATGGGCGCGTACTTCGTTCCGGAAGCCGATCTCGAACGCCAGCAACGCCTTTGGGAACGCGAAAACAAAAAGTGGCTCGCCTATGCAAAAACCAGGGGGATTCGAATCAAAGCCATTCAATTGGAAGATCCAAAAGGAATCCTGCATGGAATCAATGAAACTGCCCGCAAAGAGAAAGCCGCATTGATTGGAATCTCGACCTGTGTTGAAGGAAAAATTGCCGAGGAACTTTTTCGCAGCCAGAAATTCGGAGTGTGGATTTATGGCCCCACTGCACTCGAAAAAACGAATCCAAGGAAGATCAAGAAATTCGACACCCAATTGTCGAGGCAGCCACGATGAAGGATGAAGTATGCGCGATTTGGGCATTTGATCCTCAGGAAGATGCGGCTCCACCTTCACGCTCGGCCATAGAATCGATGAAGGAATATCGGGTTTTTCCGGTCGCCGTACTCCCTTCCCGCAGTTGCGTGCAATACGAAAAGATCAACTCCTATCTGAAATCCTTCGAAGCGGAGAATTTCGAGGAGCCCACCATTCTTCCGGTGGTCGGGTCGCGCCAGGCACAAATAGCCAAAACTCTCGAGTTTGCAGTGGATCGTCAGGCTTCATTGATTGCTCTCACTTCACCAGGAAAAGCAGGTCTCGAACACTTTTTCCTCGGTACGTTTGCCGAAAGGTTGCTTGAGGCGTCGAACATTCCCATCCTGTTTCTTACCGCCGAAGAGCTGAATCCGGTAGCCCGGCACCGGGCTGTGTTCGCAACCGATTTTTCGTTGAACTCGAAAGTAGCCTTTCAGAAATTTATCGAGTTTGCAAAACATTCGGTACGTGAAATCATACTGTTTCATGCCAATCAAATTCCCACTCAGATGATGGGAACCTCGGAAGTATCCGGAACTCCCATGGTGGTTCCCGACCCGGCTTACGAGGAAGAGCGGATTTGGGACGAAAGCGAAGCTCAACTCTGGCGAGAAGAATTGGAGCGCCCGGGCATCCGCCTTCATTCGATTGTCCGGGGCACCTACGGTTCTTTTTCAGATTCAATTCGGGATATCTGCAAACGCGAGCGAATCGCAATTGTAGGAACGACCCATGAACAAGGGGCGCTTGAAAAACAACCAGGCTTGGTGTGGATTCTAAATACGGATAAGAAAAAATAGCTTACGAAATTACGTACGAGTGCTATCCTGAACCCATGAAAATCTCAAAACTCATGCTTCTTCTGACTCTGGCTTCATCCCTCACCTTCATTGCATGGGCAGAAAAAGCGGCCAATTTACCGAAAGCTCCGCAAACAGTTGTGGTCAAAAAAAATGGCGTCAATTACGAGGTCACCCCTCCAACTCAGGACCAACGCGAGATTCGAGTCAAGGTTCCTGAAGGTTCGCCGGATCTTCCGAGCGCACTGACCGTAGTTTTAAAACGAGGTACGAAGGTTTTTGAGAAATTACATCTCACATTGAATACCAACCGCGAACCCGGCCCATGGGTCTATTCGGCCCGAGTTCCTGCCAGCATCGACGTCTCTGGTGGAATCACTTTCGAAATTGATTTTTAATAGCTCGAACCTGAGCCTTTTGGGCGGCTGACTCGATCCACTTCGCTTGATGTGCCAGGTGATCATTCACAATTTCCAGCACTTTAATCCGGGTATAATTCTTATGATTGGCTGCAACCAAATGCCAGGGTGATTGCCGGGTATGGGTTTCCTTAAATGCCCGGTCAGTGGCCGCAACGTAGGCGCTCCAGAGCTTTCGGTCGGTCACATCCGCCTTCGTCAATTTCCATTGCTTGTAGGGATCACTAATGCGCTCTTCAAAACGCTTCCACTGCTCTTTCTTGTCAATCGCGAGAAAAATCTTGATCAGCTCGATTCCATCATTTTGAAGCATGGTTTCGAACTGCACTATTTCCGTGAAGGCTTGTTCATATCGTTTTTTAGAAACCAACCCGTGTACTTTTTCAACTAGCAGCCGACCGTACCAGGAGCGATCGAAAATTGCGATCGAACCCGGCTCCGGCAATCTCTTCCAAAACCGATAAAGATAATGCCTCCCTTGCTCTTCCTGAAGTGGTGGCCCGATCGGATACACACGAAAACCACGGGGATCTAGCGCCTCAACCATCCTTCGAATCGCCCCACCTTTTCCAGCTGCATCGAAGCCCTCAAAAATGATCACGACCCGTTTCTTCTGGTGCCAGACGCCTTGCTGGATACGAAGAAATTTTTTCTGCAAATCTTCAAGATGCTCTTCGTCCTCCTGAAGCGACGGAAACTTTCTTGAGCGAAGGAGTTTCTTCAATGATGGATGACTTTTCATTCCCTGATTATGTCACCAACCCCTTGTAAAACCACGTATAAAAAACCCAACTGGCTCTCTCGTTTCGGCATTGACGTTAGGTACCATCCTTTATATGAATTTCGTTGATTATGAAAAACAGCCTAGAATCTTTCTTCCATGTCAGTGTCATTTTAGCGCTTGCAGCTCTGGGATACGCTGCCGCTCCTGCTCAGGCAGAAGTACTGAAGGTTCTTCAACTGAATTTCAATTCGGAAGTGGTACTCGAAGACCAGGATGAACGCTTTCGTGGACCACGTTTCGAAATGATGGTGGATTGGATCAATCAGAATTCTCCCGATATTCTGATGCTAGACGAAGGCTGGAATTCCCACGGACATGCCTCGGTGATCCGCCTCCTCGCCGAAGCCACCGGCTATGATTATACCTATCGCGTGGTGATGGGTATTCCCGGAGTCTATGCCGACAGCGACGGAATTCTGGTAAAAAAGAAGTTTCACCTGGAAGACCGTACCTCGATCGAACTTCCCCAAGGAAAGTTTTCGATTGGTGACGGCCGAGGCTGGGTGTTTCCATTTGGTGCAAATAGTTATGCCGTCGGGGGACGCATTCAACTCGCAGACGGCTCGCCGCTTTATGTTTATAGCACGCACCTGATTACAAAAAACGGCGCAAAACCCGAGGACGCAAAGGCAATAGATGCCCTGATTCGAGAACAAGCGAAAGATCATGGCGAAAATCCCAACACGGTTCGAGCATTGATTGCCGGAGACTTTAATTCGACACCCGAAGATCCGGCCCCACAAGCACTTCGCGCGCTTGGTTATCACGATACATTTGCCGACGCCCACCCAACTGAAGCCAGCCTCGAACGTTCCTGCACAGAGTGCGATCTTCCAGAAAGCATCTATTTTAACCCCATGACGATTGCCCCGGGCTTATTTCCGAAACAAGATGAATCTGCCGGAAACGAACGAATCGATTATGTTTTTGCCAAGGGCAGCGACCTCAAAACCTTGGCATCGACCGTCGTGTTTACCAAAACCGAGCGCAGCCTCTGGATGTCTGATCACTATGGCGTGTTTTCTACGCTCGCTATCGGCGCATACGACCCGAGCGTTTCGTATCCGAATCCGCTTCGCGATTCTCCAGATTCAGATCAACACCCTTCGCTGGTAGTACACCTCAACGACCAAAATCTGGCCTGTGATTCGGACGAAGACCAGGACCATGATGATTGCACTCATTTTTTGCCGGATGCCGAAGTATCCGCCTCACATGGCATTACTTTTATCAACGACACCAAAAAAGCCGTTAAGATTTCATTTTCCGGCACGGCATCCGTGCTAGCACGCTCGCACGATCGCTTGGCGGCCGGAAAAAGAACCACCTTTTATTTTGAACCCAAGGGTGAATATTCGTTCAGTGCGCGCCCAGCGTGGTCACGAAAACGCTTCTTCGGAAATCTACGCGCAAGTCTTCCTTGAGGCCTGCGCCTTAAGGAACGATGGTGACCGGCACCTCTCTGCCATTAACCCGCTGACGCACGAAAGGATGATCTCCATTCAGATCGGCGGGATGACTGAACACCAATAAGCTACCGGCGTGGGACCCGGCCTCGGGCGCCATTCCGTTATCAATTTTGATCAAGCGTCCGTCAATGGTGATGGCAGGCTTGCCTTCCACCTTGAACGCATCGGGCTGATGGCCAAATACTACACCACGGAAGCCGTAAGCATCCAGCCGGGCTTCGAGTTGCTTGCGATCATCAGAGCCGTACTTCCACCAACCTTTAGCCTCGAGAAGAGATTGCGACCCGGTCACCAGAGGGTTTCCATAATCAGACGCATTCAGCATTTTTCGTGATGCCTTCTTGAATTTCTTCCAGCCCATCTCAGGATAAAATCCTGAATGACAAAACAACCAGCCGCCCACTTTGGCTGCGATCGGCAACGAACGTAAAAAATGACCGATCGGATACTGAGGATCAGTGACTTCTGCAATCGATATTTTTTCGCTCGAGAGCTCACTCAAAAAAGCAGCGGCTTTCGAGTCATGTTCCGGGTCATGAAGAAATTCTGCTTCGTGGTTTCCGAGCAAGTGAACCACTCTTCCACCCACTTCTGACGCTTGGGTTGCAAGCTTCATCCAGAGAAGTAGAACTTCGATCGATTGTGCACCCTTATCAATCGAATCGCCAATGACAATGAACAGCGACGGTCCGGCGCTCCAGTTGGCATGAGCATCGATGATTTTGTTTTCGGTTAAGACCTTCAAGAGCGCTTGATTCATGCCGTGAATATCGCTGATTGCGTATACCGCCGAATAACTTTCAGGGTCGCGAATGGTCACCACTCCCGGATTCAATCGCTTGGCCTGTACTTCGGTAGCCAGCAGAAAAACCGTCAGAATAAAGTAACTGAAAAAGACGCGCACCATATGGACGTGCAATCTAGCATGAAACCCGAATAGGAGACTACTCGAAATCCTCGGGAAACCGGGCTTTAGCCTCGTCTTCAAGGATTTTGATATTAGTACCTGAACGTCCGAGCTTTTTAGAGTTCTCGATCATCATTTTATAGACTTTTGCAGTGTGAATTCCGTCCGCAATCATTTTCGTTCCAACCTGAACGAGCTGCCCGCTCTGCCCCGAAGCGTTCATCAGCTCGAGAGCCGCAATCTGGCCGTCCCGCTGCGCTTTGATATCATCCGGTAAACCATTAAAGTAAACTTCGCCTTCGCGAACATGCCCGGTCTCAATATAATAGCGTAGCACTTCGATTCGGAAGATCAGCGTTTCAATTGCAATCTTTGACGTATTGTTCAGGACTTCGAGGGCCTGGGCTTTCTTGCCCTGCAAAGAGAAATACTTAGAACACACCAGCATTCCGGCGATGATCACCCGAGTGATCATCGGGTCTTTATGGTCGAGCTGCTTGAAGATCTCGTAGTAATCGACCACATCACCGTATTTCTTGTTATAAATCGAGAGTTTTACCAAATCAAGAATGCGGCGAATGCTGACCGGGTAGTCGGCATGCAACCGAATTGCCGCATCGTAAGCACCGGGATAATCGACAATTTCCATTTTGATGTCGAGTAGCGCACTCAGGCACCGATAGTCTTTCGGCTCTAATTTCAACCCATCTTCGAGCACCTGAACGGCCTGGGTATATTCTTTCTTCTTTCGATGAATCTGCCCGAGATAATAAAATGCAAGCGCCGGTTTCGGATCGAGTTTCTTTGCTGACTCAAAAACAGTCACTGCTTTTTCGTAATCATCTGCATTGAATAATGTCTTGCCGTTTTCGATCAGCCTCCAATACGGACTAGGCTTAACCTTGTTCGCCATGGAAGAATATAAAACCGTTTTAAAATTCTCGGTATTGAACGGCTTGATCAACACCCCTTCGATATCGGAATCGGCTAGCATTCCGGACGTCGAGCTCGACGGATCGCCGCACATCATGATGCTCGCAATCTCGAGCCGGTTCGGAAATTTTGAGGCCTGTAATTCGACCAGCTCAAGCCCCAGATTCTTGTCAAAATGCAGATCCGCAATCAACAGGTGCACCGGCCGGCTACTCAGCTCCTTTTTTGCATCCTCGAATGTTTCGCAAAGCAAAGTCAGATCAACTCGCGCTCCAAACTGCATGGCGAGCTTTCTTACCGACTTGGCTGAAGCAGGTTGCGCGCACACCACCACCACGGTTCTTTTTTCCAAGAACTCCTTTAACTCTGCTTCTGTAAATGGTGCGACATCGTTAGCCATTATTTTCGCGTCACCTTGATCAGTTCGTTCAAACTCAATTGTTTCTGAGTGAAGTAATCCAACAGTGAATCCCAATGCTCCTGGGCGAACTGCCTGAACTTCAAGCGCACCTGAGGACGCCCCCGTTTCGACTCTTCGATCTGTTCGATGACGCCGAGAATGTGCAGTTGGGTTTCAACGTATTCCTTTTCAGCGGGTTGCGGCGCCAGCCAGCGAGCAATGATGTGCAAACTCAGAGTATGCCCCATCGCACAGCTCTTGGGTGGAACTTCGATCCACACTCCGTCGGGCAGGATCTGCACCAACTGAATTGCATCAACTCCGCCAGGAATCTTTACCTGGGAAGTTGAATTCAAGCCATCGATGATCATTTCGATGCTCTTGAAATCCTCGAGTGTGAAAAACGGATTTTTGTTTTCAACTTCCTGCGCGTTTTTGCGAACCATACTTCGCTTAGAATATCATTTTTCAACCAGAGACAAACCATTTAGTTTTTGACGGACCTGATTTGCTTATTATTCTTAAATTATGTATAAAGTCGTCCATGAATCAGATTTTTGTCGTTCTGACTGTTGCCCTCATTTTTCTGACCGAAGCCTATGCCGGCACAGCCGAATTCGTTCCGGGCGACCAATATGAAGCAAAGGTGAAGGCCCTACTCGACCCGAATCTGGCTAAAACCAGCGTGGATGTGATTCAGTTCAACTTTAATGACGCAACAGGCCTGACTCAAGACCTGATTAACCTAAAATCCAAGCACCTTCGCGACCCGAAATTCTCGGTTCAGATTCTCCTCGAAAAAGATCGCTTCGGCGCCGCGACCGCCAATGCCAAGGCGATTGATCACCTCGCGTCCGGGGGCTTTGCCGGAAACCCCTCGAACCTGAACTCACCCTTTTCTTACTTTCAGACAGTCGGAATTTCTGATCAAAACGGCAATACCGGAATCACCCATACGAAGATGATCATGGTAGACGACCATCAGATTCTTGCAGGCTCGACGAATTGGACCCCCACTTCGATTAAAAAGAACAATGAGACCGATCTTTACATTGACTCACCCAAATTGGGGCAGACTTTGAAAAACTATTTTAACCATCTGAAAGAAAATTCAAGTCAACTCTATCCGGGCTTTGAGCAAGACGGCAATATTACCATGCTGATGGACAACACTTACTTCAATACGCTGATCGATTTTCTAGCCTCGGTACGAAATGGCGACAGCCTGGATTGCTCGATGTACCTGTTCAGTGTCGGCGATACCAGTGCACCGTCCGGTTTGTTTCGGGCGGAGACCATTGCAAACTCGATCATCGAGGCACAAGGTAAAGGAGCCACGGTCCGCCTGATGCTTGAAAAATCGAGTGCTGCATTTGGCGCCCACGAAAACATGGCAAACCAACTTGCCGTAAATTATCTCGCCAAATACAATGTCACGAATGTGTTCTGGGATAATCCGGTTCAGATTTCGCATATGAAATTCTGTGTGATTACCCGTCCAAAAACGACACAATCTGAAGCAATTTACGATATTATCTTGGGCTCGACCAACTGGAACTACCTTGATCTCGACCTCAATCATCAATTAAACTGGCGAATCACTTCTGACGACGGAACCATTGGCGCAAACCTGATTCGCTATTTTGAAAAGGCCCTGGCAGATCCCAGCTCTACTCATGCAATCGCGATTTGATCCTCACTCCTACTTTCAGTTTCGACATGAATACCCGGCAAGAATCTTCGAACCCTTAAGATCTCGCTCAAGTACTTCCGATCGCGTTCTCGACTTAGGCGCAGGCACAGGCTTCGTCAGCTCGTCTTTTCTTAAGTTTCATCCCACTTCACGCCTGACCTTGGTCGAGCCGGATGAGAAAATGCTGGCGGTGGCACGTGATTTTCTCTCGACCCAAAATAGAGTCGACAGTTTCATTCAGGCACGGGCAGAAAAAGTTCCGCTCGACAACGAGAGCGTTGACATGATTCTGATCGGATCAGCCTGGCACTGGATGAACCATTCTGAAACGGTAGCCGAAATCGTTAGAGTTTGCCGGCCGGGCGGTGCCCTGCTGATCTTTGAATATCAGTTTCCGAAGGCAATCGCACCTTACGAGGGTCTTAATGAATGGATTAGGCGGCAATTCAACCTGAATTGGAAAGCCCCGCTGCAGTCTCCGCGAGGATCGCTTTACGAAATCACCGAACGACTGAGGCAGTGCTCCGAGCTCTCTCAAATTTGCGACTTGCGTTTTTCCGAAGACCGCATGCACGGTGCCGACTTTTTATGTGGATCGATCTTTTCGCAATCCAGGTTTCAACACTATTTACACTCCCTTCCAAAAGATCGGCACGAAGCCATTTGCCAGGAAGTGGGCCTGCAAATTCTCGAACACTTTGGCGCAAATTCCGAGATTCCATTTCGTTATTCTTACGAAGCATTTCTCTTTCGAAAACGCCTGGCTTAAATGCAATCGATTGATTTCGCCTCATTCTTGATTTTATTACTCAGTATCTGTGTAATATTTATTGACTCGTTCACCTGATAATCCTAAAATTCGGGGCGAAAGTCACAGGAGTTTGTTATGAAAAAAAGCAATCCGATTCGAAACCATTTTGCCCTTTGCTTGATCCTGACAGCAAGTCTGCCAATCGGCAGTGCTCAGGCCCAGTTCATGAAGAAACCTGCAGGGCAAAGCACCACACCAAAACCGCAACATTTCACACCAGGACCATCGACAGTAGCGAAACAAAATCAATTCTTCAGACAACAGCAAGTACAAAATCATCAAACCCCTGATCTGAATCGCAATCGTCCGACTACCCAAGTTCCGAAACCAGAAAATCGAACCGATCGCCCGCAGCCGCAGGTTCATCCAGTCGATCCACAACCTAGAATCAACCGACAATCTCACATTGCGAGCACTCAAACCGTGGTCGTACCTACTGCCATTGAAAAGAATCGTCCAGCCCCCACAGCCCGACCGCTTCAGATAAATCTTGATCCTGTCGGAAATAAAATTCAAAAATTCAGTGATCGCTTTGAAAGAAAAGTGACGCCAGAAGGCGGCTGGATGCATGAACGAACCCTGCTGACTCCCACTGGAACTCGCGGGCGCGAAGCGTTTCGCCAGGTCCGCTATGATCCAAAAGATCCAAACCACCAGCCGAGATTTGCCGACTTTTCGGTTCGCGATTTAAGACGCGGCGGAAACCGCGGCCAGGTATGGCAAGTTTACTCTGACCATTATTTTTACCAAACTTCAGGAAACGGTTTTGTTCGTCAGTACCACGGAATGGGATACCTTCCTGAAAATTATTTCTACTTTCACAGGTTCGGAAGCCAGTTTCTGCCGATCTATTATCCATCTTTCTGGGGCATGAATCAATTTACCTGGTACGGGCCACTGTATCGCCCCTTCTGCGCGGGCTGCGTATTCTCAATGGGCTATCCACCGCCGCCGCCACCTAATCCACTTTACAATCCGCCCCCTCCTTACAATCCTCCGCCTCCGCCCGGCTATAACGCCTGGCAATTTCAGTGGCGCTGGTCGTGGTACTCTCCTCAGCAATACACGTGGGACCCGTGGTTTCAACATTCGTATTTCTACTTCATGCCTTACGCGAACTATAGAAACCCGACTGCACTTTCGATTGATTTCGCATTTGCAGCTATTTTTCAGGCGAACTATGCGTACGTGAGGTTAAATCCCCAATTTGTTCCGCTTCCGATCGATCAGTGCGCGCTTCAGGGTAATCCTACTGTCGCCTACCAGAACGCCCTGTTGACAGAAGCGGTAAAGGATCAAATCGTAGCACAAGAGCAGGCTCGCCTCACCCTGCTGCATCAAGGACAAGATCCTGCCACCATTCTTGATGGGCAACTTTCAAATCCAAACGAACTCTATGTGATCACCACCGTGCCGCAAGAAAATCAGGACGGCTATACGGTCACCACTCAAAATGGATGCACGCTCTCTCCGGGCGACGTGATTCAAGGTCGGGCTGATCAGGAAGTAAATACGGTCACCGTAGTTGCTTCACAACGGAGCAGTCGTTATCCGAATGAGTGTGAAAAAGGAACCGTGGTTTCGGGAATCAAACAAGAACTCCTGATCGAATACCGAAATGAATTATCCGTGCACATAGAAAATGCAGGCCAATTCATTCATTCTGATCCGAACCTGAGCTCGGCACTCACCCAACCTGGCACATGAGTCGCGGCTTACATGTACTTCCGGTTCAAACCGGAACTTTTCATCCGGGAATGAATCTATGTGATTTTATCACTGAGTCGATTCCGCACGACCTCGTGCGCGAAAAAATGATTCTCGCGATTACCTCAAAAATTGTTTCGCTCGATGAAAATGCACTCTTAAAAAGGGATGAACGGACCAAGGAAGAAATCGTTCGCGCTGAAGCAGACACCTATCTTGCCGAAACCGTGCATCATGTTCACCTGACGATCAAACACGGAATCATGATTCCTAGCGCCGGTATCGACGAATCGAATTCCGAATCAGGCGACTATATTCTTTTTCCGAAAGATCCCTACGCAAGCGCTAAGCGAATCTGGACTCGACTTCGCGAAACTTGGAAACTACAAGAATTAGGAATCATCATCACGGATTCACACACTCAGGCGCTTCGCAAAGGCGTGACCGGCATCGGCCTTTCGCACTGGGGTTTTGAAGCCACACGAAACCTGGTGGGTTCTCCTGATTTATTTGGCCGCATTATGAAAATGACCCATATTAATACGCTCGATGCGTTGGCCACTGCGGCAGTGTATATGATGGGCGAAACCTCGGAATCGGCTCCGCTTGCGCTGATCGATGCACCTCATATTGCATTTACCCAAACCAGCTCACAGCAAGAGATTCAGATTCCGCTCGATGAAGATCTCTACGGCACATTTTTTATGAAGAATCTTCGCTAATCTGAAGATTCCTTAAAGACATATCTTATTACCGCAGAACACATTAGTTTCGCCCCCAATAGACGTGTGCTACCTTCAGGGCAATTCATCAAACTATGAAAAAGGAGTTTTAGTGAATTCAGAAGCGCCACAGAAGAAAATATGCGAAATAGACGCCGAAACCTTTCTTCAAGCCATTCCATCTCCGATCCTCGTAGTAGATCAACTGCAAACCATTAAACTTGCGAATCGCGCATTTTGCGAAAATTTCAGAATGACTCGTTCAGCAATCGAAGGATCGCCGATATCAGAGCTGTTTAAAGAGACGGGTCCCCCTCCTCTCGCGGTGACGAAGGAATTTACTGAAATCGGAATTCGCAATCTTCTCATTCATTCGGATACCATCCAACTCAATGGATCAAATCATCATTGCACACTCCTCTCGATCGAAGATATTACCGATCGAAAGCGTGCCGAAAATGAACAGATTCGGGTTCAAAACTTATTGCATCAGATTTCAGATCGGGTCCCCGGCATGGTTTATCAGTACTTACTTCGACCGGACGGAAGCTCATGCTTTCCTTACTCAAGCGAAGGAATCAGAAAGATTTATCGAGTCAGTCCTGATGATGTTCGAACGGATGCGTCGGGTCTATTTAAAATCTTGCACCCGGATGACTACGATAGGATCATAGCGTCCATTCAAAAATCAGCACTCGAACTATCTCCTTGGTCGCTCGAATATCGAGTCAAATTTGAGGATGGCACCATTCGCTGGTTACTCGGCAACGCTTTGCCTCAACAAATAGCAGACGGCAATACACTTTGGCACGGATACATTACCGATGTAACCGAAAGAAAAGCTGCCGAACAGGACTTGATTGACTCGGAAGAACAATACCGCACTTTGATTTCAACTGCACTTGATGGGCTGATCATGGTAAGCACCGAAGGCAGAATTCAATTCGTCAATCGCGAAGCTGAAAAAATGTTTGGGCGCTCGGCTACGGAACTTCTCGATCAAACCATCGAAACCCTGATTCCTGAACGATTTCACGAAAAGCATATCAAAGAACGAAACCAATACTTTAAAAATCCGATTCCACGGGCTATGGGTACCAATCTCGAACTTTTCGGCAAGCGCAAGGACGGTTCGGAATTTCCGATCGACGTATCTCTTAGCCCGATCAAGACCAGAATGGGCTCTTTCGTAACTGCTACCATCCGCGACATCTCGGCTCGCAAAGAAATAGAGAAAGAGCGCGCTCGCATCCTGATCATCGAAAAGGCCGCTCGAAACGCAGCCGAAAAAGCAAATCAATCGAAAGATGAATTTTTAGCGACCCTTTCGCACGAACTCCGCACGCCACTGACTACCATCTTGACGTGGGCACAACTCCTCCGCATGGGAAAGCTCGACGCCGACAAAGCAAAACATGCGATTGATGTTCTAGAAAGAAGTGCAGTCGCGCAGGGACAACTCATCGACGACCTTCTCGATATCTCACGCATTCAGGCTGGAAAACTAAAACTCAGCATTCAAAAAACCGACCCTGCCAAAATCATCCTTTCCGCCATCGAGTCAATTCGTGGGCCCGTCACCCAAAAAGCAATTCAAATCGAAACGGATATCGATCCGACCATCGAGAGTATTTACGCCGACCCGATGCGGATTCAGCAGGTTCTATGGAATTTGCTGACCAACGCCATTAAATTCACACCTCATTATGGCAAAATTTGGCTTTCACTGAAGCGCCGTCACACCCATTCAGACGAATACTGTTTTCAGGTTCGCGACAACGGCAAGGGAATCAAACCAGAGTTCATGCCCATCATTTTTGAACGCTTTACCCAAGTAGACAGCAGCACTACCCGAGAATATGGTGGATTAGGCCTGGGACTAGCGATCGTCAAGCGACTGGTTGAAATGCATGAAGGCACCATAGCAGTAGAAAGCGCCGGAGAGAACCAAGGTTCGACCTTTACTTTCTGCATTCCTGCGGTCATGAAAATCGGACTTTCAGATCCAGTGCCCATCGATTCTTTCTCACCTTCATCGATAATCGAAATCGAGCTCAAAGGCTTGAACGTATTACTCGTCGACGATGAATCTGATGCTCGCGAAGCACTGGTCGCAGTGTTACGCTCTTTTGGCGCAAAAGTAACCGCAGCAAGTTCAGCAGCAGAAGCAATAATTGCATTCAATGAGGTCTGTCCCGATCTATTGGTGAGTGATATTGCGATGCCGATTGAAGATGGCTACAGCCTGATCAAAAAAATCAGGACTTCGAATTCAAAGTGGAATCAGATCCCAGCGATTGCGCTTACTGCTTATGCCGCGCAACAGGATATTCAGCGTGCCCATCAAGCGGGCTTTCAATTGCATTTATCTAAACCGATTGATTCGGCGAAACTCCTGGTGGCAATTACCAGACTGGTAAAAAAGAGCGGATGAATGGGTGGCTGAACACTGCGGCTTTTTCTGGATGAGATTCAAGTTGTTTACCTCGGCATCCAGCCACCCGATCATTCAATAAGCTTATCGGGCTTTTTCAAAAAAAATAGAGTTTTCATGGCAAGTGATTCTTTTTTTTTGTGAGATTCTTTTGACTCGCCACCAAGCGATTGATTTGTCGATTTTCTTTTGCAATTTTTTCTGCGACTGCATCATATTCGAGTCGGGCTTCATCCAACAAGTCCTGAGTCGAATTATACGTCGATTCAAGATAATTCTCGAGCGTCCACCAATTCTGCATAAAATCGCTCTGCCGGTTTCTCATGGTGTCGGCAAAAATTTTCTGGTCATTCACCCATTCTAAGTATTGACTTTTTAACTCGTTCACCTTTAAACGCAGCCTCGTCAATTCATCCGTCAAACTGATCATCACATCACTTTCAGCGGGTGCCGCGGTATTGACATAAACTTTCTGCTCCTGTTGCCTGAGCGCCAGTTCAGAACTTGGCATTTGCTCATTGATTGCCCGCAGTTGCTCATCAAACGACAGTTTTGCCTCATTCGATTGCGACACCTCCAGCATTGCCTCAATCGCTAAGGCACCTTGCTGACGACTGAGTTGCAGTTTTAAATCCTCAAGCTGAAGATTTTGATCGCGAAGCTCCTGCCCCAGTTGCTGTAAGCGCTTTTGATCCTGCTCCCTGACCTGCTCAAATGACTTGATCACCGAAGTGAGGCTTCCGAGACTCGTCGCCCCTAGAAGTAAGGTAGTGAAAAAGCAAAGTTTCCAACCAAGCTCGTTGAATCGCATGCTCGTCAATAAGCAAAGACTCTGCCAGTTTCGCATTGATGCGATTTGTCCTTGCGCAATAGGTTTCGTCAAAATAAATTGATCGGATGAAAAAATTTTTAGTTTTAGCCCTGTTGCTCGTGTCCCCTATTACGAATGCCGAAACCACCCCGGGTTTTCATGACGAATCGGGGGCCGGAATTGTCGTCACTACAGGTAACTCTCGTACCCAAAGTTACAACCTTGGCCAAACCAACACTTATGGTTGGGAAATGAACCTGCTCAAATTCGAAGGCAAGTTTCTTGACACCAGCTCAAACGACGTACTTTCAGCGAAGAAATGGAGCCTGGGATTAAGATATGAGCGCGAGATTTCGAGGATATTCAGCCTATTCGTGGCACAAGCGGTAGAGAGCGATATCTTCTCGGGCTATAATCAGAGATACAATTCTGACTTGGGCTTAAAGTATTTCGTTTTTCAGGAAGAAGCGTTTGTGTGGGAAATTGAAGCCGGCGGCCGTTATACGATCGAGAATCGTTTATCAGGACAAGTGCACCAAAGCTACTCGCGACTTTATACCGAAGCCAATCGCAAGTTCAACAAAGCGACCTCACTTAAACTTGACGGCGAGTACCTTCAAAATCTAAGCGAGACGGCAGATCACCAGCTCAATGGTGAAATCGCTGTCGCAGCCGTATTGAATGAAATTTTCTCGGTCAAAACAGGTTACCTCGTTAAATACCGAAGCATTCTGCCACCACCCGCAACCCAACGCCTTGATACCCAACTTTTGACAGCCCTGGTTGCCAAGTTCTAATTTTCTTGGTCCGGATTTTGCTCTCTTTTTTCGTGGTGGCAATTTTGCACCTAAAAAAAGGAGAATTATCGTATGCCCGTTCAACCCACTCAAGAAGACCAAAAGAAGCCCAACTTTATAAACCAAAGTTCATTTTCGAGCTCAACACAGGACAACATCCGATCGAGCTTTGGATTTGTGCCAACATTCATTCAGAACATCACTGAAGAATGTCTACCTGGCGCATGGAGCGAAGTTCAGAACCTGTATTTTAATCCGACCAGCGCACTCGAGCCAAAACTGAAAAGCCTGATCGGCCTTGCCATTTCGACCCAAGTGCCTTGCCAGGAAATCGGATATTTCGACACTCAGGCTTCAACCAACGCCGGCGCCACCCGGCAAGAACAACTCGAAGCCGTCATGCTGGCTGCTCTGACGCGGCATTGGAGTACGGTGCTGAATGGGTTTCAGTTGGATAAGCATGATTTTCAGAAGGAAGTTCACAAAGTCATGTCGAATGTTCGAAAGATGATGGAAGCATCCAAAGGACAAATGCCGCCAGTGGATGCGTTTCATTTTCAACCCAGCAGTGCCGAAGAAACTTATCGCGACATCGAAAAAACACTTGGCCTGATTCCAACGTTCATGAGCATGTTTCCAAAAACCGGTATCAGCGGCGCATGGAGCGAATTCAAGGCGCTTCAAATCAATCCCTACACTGCTTTAAGCGGAAAGCAGAAGGAGTTGATCGGCCTTGCCGTTGCTGCTCAAATTCCATGTGATTATTGCGTTACTTTTCATAAAGCCGCGGCCGAACTCAACCAAGCCACGGAACTCGAGATCAATGAGGCGATCAGTATAGCGGCAATCACCCGTCATTGGAGTAGCGTTTTTCATGGTCCGCAAATGACTTTCGACAGCTTTAAGAAGGACGCTGATCAAATGCTCGCTTTTACGAGCCGCCAACGATTGCAGTAAACATGAAATAGGTGTCCGACAACTTTTGGATGTGCATTGAGTTAAATTCAGATGGCCACGCCACAGTCTTGACGCGCCTGCCATCCAAAAGGTGTCGGACACCTATTTTTTTACTTCGCGTTTGCCGATAAGTATTCGTGAATCTTCGTTCCTTATTCGCATTGATGACTGCAGTGATGGCAACTAGCGCAACCGCTACGCCACCGGAAGACCCTCCTCCACTTCAGGATTGGTTTCAATGCGAACTCATGGTGGTGAAGAAAGCTCTCAACGACCAAACGTTTACGGCACTCATGGGCCGAAAAATTAAAACCAATCACGTCAACGCGATCAAAGCGGCAAATTTTGATATTGATCTGACTCCACTCTATTCAAAACGCGACCTCTCCCAAAGCGAACTCGAAAAACTGGCGAAACAATTTCTCGATCAGCAAAATCAGATTCTTAGTACCGCTGGTCTTAAACCAAATGAAATTCAGCTCATGCGTGAAAAAGGAGTGGTGCATACTTATACTTCAAAAGAATTAGAGAGCCTGAACGAACTGCCC
>CAIKYX010000147.1 GCA_903831745.1 Oligoflexia bacterium | reverse complement strand
TTATTCAAGTTGTCGGATACCTATTGATTGACTAATTAAGTCGCCTAATGTAAGATACGCACTCCTGCGCTTTGCAGTCCGAAGCCCATTTATGAAAAAAGTTTTTTGCCTTATTTTTTCGCTCTTTTTCATGATCCAACCCGCTTTTGCGGATGGTAACGGCGACCTACCGGGCTTTAATTCACGCTATTGGTATTTGCCCACGTTCGAAATCGGCCCGATCAAGGAGGTTGCTACCACCATCGGACTAAACGCCTATTACTTAGCCAACATGAGTGAATCGGAATACATGGGATTTCAGACTGACAATCTGAATAGAAAAGTGCATGCCTGCAATGTCTTCGTATATACCGTCCTTTACTCGATGGGCATTGCCCGCCTGAACAAAATTCCCTACACGATGGCAAATTTCATTTCGCGAAAACTTTTGAACAGCACGCAATTCGTAGAAATCGATTTTGACGATCTCAATCAAGCAAGCCTAAGCCCCGACTACGAATGGAACATCATCATGACTCGTTCGCGGTGGCCCAATCACGGCCACACCGTCATTCCGGTGGGCCGAACACTCGATAAAGACGGAAACATCGACCCGAAGGGCGGGTTCATCATCGCAGAAGGTCAGTATCACGAAGCGAGCCATCTGCTCAAACGCTACTCACTCGACTATATTAAGAAAACCCACTTTCGGTTTTTTCAATACAAGCCTACTGCCGACGAACTCTTGGACGATGAATTGAATGCACCTGAAGCATCTGAACAGAAAAAGGGCTTCTTTAAAAATCTCTTCAAGCACCGTAAAGACGTGCTCCAGGCACCAGTAGAAATTCAACCCGACAGCACCGATGCTCCAGCCGGTAACCCTGAAAAAAATCAGGAAGAAGAAGATCAGAATAAAGCACCGGCCGATCCCGAACAGAAAACCAAGACCTGAGACTCCCCTTCAAATTGAAACTTTTTGCCACTGAATGGGCGGATTCTTTTGCGCTTTCAAAGCCTCGTTGACCTTTGAAAAGGGTTTCGAACCGAAGAACCCGCGGTAAGCAGAAAGCGGCGAGGGATGGGGCGCCTCGATGATCGTGTGCCTTTTCGAATCCAACTGTTGCTTGAATTTTTGAGCGTGACTGCCCCAAAGAACAAAAACCAGTGGCCTTTCTCGATCATTCAGAACACGAATCACCGCATCCGTAAACTGTTCCCAACCGCGGTCGCGGTGAGAAAGTGGCTTTTCTGCTTCTACCGTGAGTACGGTATTGAGTAACAAAACTCCTTGCGATACCCAACCCGACAAATCAGACTCGCCTTTTGGTATTTCAACCTTTAAGTCGTCTGCGAGTTCTTTGAAAATATTCCGAAGACTCGGCGGCTTCGGCATGAGTTGGTTCGGAACGGCAAAACTGAGTCCAATCGCTTGACCGGGACCATGATACGGGTCTTGTCCAAGAATGACGACTTTTACTTCGGGCAGATCCACTTCTCGCAGGGCTCTAAAAATATTTTTAGGTTCTGGATAAATGGTTTTTTTTGATTTTTGCTCACTCGCGAGATACCCAACCAACTTTGACATGAACGGCTGACCAGCCAAAGGTTTCAGCGCCGATTGCCAGCCCTCTGGCCACTCTGTCATCCACTTCCGGGCATCCATCTAGAATATTTTTCCAGGGTTCAGGAGTCCCTTCGGATCAAACACGGTCTTCATTTTCATCATGATCGCAATTTCTTCGGGCGTTCGGGTATAGCAAAGCAAATGTTTTTTCAGCAATCCGATGCCATGCTCGGCCGACACGCTTCCTTCGTATTTATGAATCCAGGTAAAAAGATTCTGATCGACGTCAGCGCATATCTTTCTAAAAGCCGGCACATCCATCGAAGCAGGCTTCATCAGATTCACATGCAGATTGCCATCACCGATGTGGCCGAAAATATAGGGCATGATACCCGAGTATTGATTTTTTAAATCGCGTGTCCAATTCTCGATGAATTCCTGAAGGCGTGCGATCGGTAGCGAAATATCATGCTTATGAAGCAGCCCGGTGGCGGCAAGCGACTCACTGATTCCTTCGCGCATAGCCCATAAATTCTGTGCTTCTTTGGGCGATTGGGCCTGCACCGCATCTTCAACCAGGCCAGAATCGAATAATCCTTGAAGCCAGTTTTCATCCACCGGCTTTTCGGCTTCGATCAAAACATAATACGCCTGCGAAGCTGAAAACGGAGAGGCAAGCTTTCGGTGTTTGAGCACCACATGCAGACATTCGTCCGAAAAACATTCGTAGGCATTGATGGTAAAATTCGCGCGCCTGACTGTTTTAAAAAGTTCGAAAACTTTTGAAAGATCTTTCAGTGCAAACAAAAAGACTTCACTCTCTTTCGGCAACGGTGCCAATTTAAGTATCGCTTCGGTGACGACGCCGTACACTCCTTCAGTGCCGATAAAAATCTGTCTGAAATCAACGCCGGTATTATTTTTTTCGAGCGAGCCGTTCAATTTTAAAATTTCGCCATTCATCAGCACGACGGTGAGCCCCAGAACCCAGTTACGAGTCAGCCCATAACGAATGACTTTTACGCCCCCTGCATTGGTTGCAATGTTTCCGCCCACGGTCGATGATCCACTCGATGCAAAATTGATCGGCCACGTAAGCCCATGAGTCTTTGCTGCCAAATGAATGGCTTCAGTAACCGCTCCGGCTTCGCACCACAGGGTTTGAGCCAACTCATCGACCGCTCCGATTTTTCGCATTTTCTCGAACGAGAGCACGACTTCTTTTTTAGCAGCGACGGCTCCACCCGAAAGCCCGGTGCGCCCCCCCGAAGGCACGACCGCAATCTCATTTTGATTGCAGAGTTTTAGCAAACGCGAAACCTGTTCGGTCGATTGCGGAAAACAGACGACCGTAGGATCGGGCTCGTGAACTTTGGTCCAATCCTTACCGTATTCGCGAAGGTCTTCGGGATCGGTAGAATAAAATGTCGAACCAAACTCTTGATCAATCAGTTTTGTAATATCAGGCGTCACAGGGTCAGTGTACACCAATGGGACGTAGGATCACCAGACCGCTAATTGAGGTGAATGCCCGGATACCTTGAAAGCTCGGCCTTTTGAACCAAGGCCAAGGCCTCGCCATACTCGACTTTGATGGCCGCTAAAGCCGAAGAATTTAGTGCAATGATTATGGGTGTCAAAAATGCGATTAAATAACGTAGTTTCATGTTGCCCCCTCTTTCTGCATCTCAAATACATTGATGTGATTATGTTTAAAGCAGACTTCATGCCAAACGTGTTGATTAAACAACAATGACTTACAGATCTGCGTCATGCGCAATAGAGGCATAATGACACTAAAAACGATGCAAAAAGCTCCGTGCGAAGCGTTAATTCTCGGCGTGAGCTTTTACTTGCGCAGTGCTTGGAAACTTCGCTTCCATGACGAATTGAGGACGATCGTCTTTAATCAGTACTCGAACATCGCCCCCGTTTTCTAATTTTCCGAAGAGGATTTCTTCAGACAACGGTCGCTTGATTTCGTCCTGAATGACTCGAGCCAGAGGACGGGCACCCATTTTTCGATCGAAACCTTTTTTCGACAACCAGTCGCGAACCGATTGATCGAAATCGATCTCGATGTTCTTCGCCAAGAGCAGATGCTCGAGCTCGACCAATTGTTTGCCGACCACCTGATCCATCATCTTCATGTCGAGAGGGCTGAAGAAGACCGTCGAATCGAGACGATTTCGGAATTCGGGAGAGAACACTCGTTCGAGCTCTTTTTGCGCAATCGATGTGCCATCAACATCTCCGACAAAGCCTACAGCTCTTCGCTCTGAATCGCGTGATCCCACATTCGACGTCATGATCAGAACCACATTTCTAAAATCGGCTTTCTTGCCGTTATTGTCGGTCAGAAACCCATGATCCATGACTTGAAGAAGAATATTCCAAACACTCGGATGGGCTTTTTCGATTTCGTCGAGAAGCACTACCGAATGAGGATTTTTAATTGCAGCATCTGTTAACAGACCGGCTTGCTCGAAGCCCACGTAGCCCGGAGGCGCACCAATCAGGCGCGATACCGTATGTTGCTCCATGTATTCGCTCATGTCGAAACGAAGGAATGCAACGCCCATATGTTGAGCCAGCTGTTTTGAAAGTTCGGTTTTACCGACACCGGTCGGACCGCAAAACAAGAACGAGCCGATCGGCTTATCGCCCGAACGAAGTCCTGATCTGGCCAAGCGTATGCTCGAAACCACTTTGTCGACTGCGTTGTCTTGTCCGAAAATAGTCAGCTTCAAATTCTTATCGAGCGATGACAGGCGGTCTTTCTGAGTAGAAGAAACCGACTTTGCCGGAATTCTTGCCATCTGGGCCACCATCTCTTCGACATCAACCGCCGTGACCTCGATCGTGTCATTGACATTGGCGCGCTTGATTCTGATCTTGGCACCCACTTCGTCGATGACATCAATCGCCTTGTCCGGAAGAAAACGATCGGTAATGTGCTTGACCGAAAGTTCGACTGCAGTCTTGATCGCATCACCCGAATAAGTGACATGGTGATGGCTTTCGAACTGAGGCTTTAGTCCGTTCAGAATCTGAACGGTTTCATCCTGGGTCGGCTCGGCTACATCGATTTTCTGAAACCGACGAGAAAGCGCCTGATCCTTTCCGAAAACAGCTCGGTATTCCTGAAACGTAGTAGAACCGAAGCAGCGAACTTCTCCGCGTGCAAGCATCGGTTTTAGCAAATTTGCGGCGTCGACCGTTCCGCCATTCACGGAACCCGCGCCGACGATCGTGTGAATTTCATCGATGAACAAAACCGGAAAAGAACCTTTTTGATGTTTTTGTTCGAGAGCTTGAATGATTTTCTTCATGCGTTGCTCGAAATCGCCCCGGAATTTGGTTCCGGCAAGCAATGAACCCAGATCGAGCGAATAGATGACCGCCTCATTTAAAAGATCCGGCACATCGCCTGAAACAATTCTTTGAGCCAGACCTTCGGCAATAGCGGTCTTACCTACGCCCGCTTCGCCCACCAAGAGTGGATTGTTTTTTCGACGACGACATAAAGTTTGAATCACGCGATCGAGCTCGGCCTTACGACCGACGAGCGGATCGAGCTTTCCGTTTTTCGCCAATGAATTGAGGTTGGTCGCATACTGAGAGAGTGTATCGCCTGATGCCTTACCATCAGGCTTGGTGCCTTCTGAAGTATTCTCCTGATCAATGCCCGGCCCGTCTTCTTTTCCGACCGGACCATGACTGATAAAATTAACCACATCCAGGCGATCGATGCCTTGCTGATTGAGTAAGTAGAGCGCCCATGAATCTTTAGCTTGAAAAATGGCAACCATCAGATCGATGGGTTGAATCTCGCTTTTGCCTGAAGATTGAACCTGAAAGAGCGCTCGCTGAACCAAGCGCTGCACCCCCAGAGTGGCGATTGGATTTTCGTTCTCGCCTTTTTCATTTTCGGGTGCGAGCGGCACTTCTTTTTGCAAATATGCGCCTAAATCGGTTTGAAATTTAGTGACATTGCCTTTGCAGTGCTCGACGGTTTGCTTGACTTCGGCTTCGTCCAAGAGCGCGAGCATGACGTGCTCTAATGTCAGAAACTCGTGCCGTCTTTCGACGGCCATGGCTAAGGCTCGATTCAATACAGCTTCCGCTCTTTTTCCGATCATAAGTTCACCTTGCTCCCTCTCACCTGGCCGGCTCCATCGTTAACTTTAACGGAAATCCGGCTTTCCTTGCCTTTTCAGTCACCTTTTGAACTTTACTCTCCGCGATATCGAGCGAATAAATGCCCGCGACCGCTTTTCCTTCATGATGCACGCGCAGCATGATCCCCGTTGCTTCATCTGATGGTTTCGAAAAATCCGATGTCAAGATTTCGATCACGAATTCCATGGTGGTGTAATCATCGTTGTGCAAAAAAACTGAATACTTGGGTGGCTCTGCAACCTTGGGTTGGGCCGTCTTGACCTGTACATCGCCTTGATCATGCTCAGTCATTATTCTGTCGTCATCTTGGCCCGTTTTAAGCGTTTTCGCAGACCAAATCCTTTATTTCAGCCTAGCATATTTTAAATAAGCCAGAGATAATAATTTAAAGGAAGGGGGCCGAAAAAATGGGATTCAGAGACGACACTGAAACCGAAAAAACTGATGCAAATTCATTGCCAACGGCCTTGCCAATACCTGACTTGGGATTACTGAATCCCCTCTTGCAAGACCGGGACGTCACCGAAATCATGGTGAATGATTTGAGGAATATTGCGATCGAAAAGAGGGGCCAAATCGTCGTAACGCCCGTGCGCTTTAAGTCTATCGACGAACTCAATCGAATCGTCCGGATTCTGCTCGAACCCTCCGGAAAAGCGATTACACCCGAATTTCCGCTCGCTATTACCACCCTACCTGACGGGTCGAGAGTTCACATTGCAGCGCCTCCTATTACCGAATTCGGGCCCTGCATTACCATCAGACGATTTCCCCGCCGCTACTCGCTCGAACAATTTGTGCAGGTGCAAAGTCTCGATGCCCGAATGGCATTTTTTCTCAGTGCCTGCGTCATCGGAAAACAAAATATTTTAATCAGCGGTGGAACCGGAACCGGTAAAACCACACTGCTGAATGCACTGATCTCGCTGATTCCACCGCACGAGCGGGTGATTACCATCGAAGACACTGCCGAGATTCCACTCATCCTGCCGAATCAAGTAAAGATGATGGCTAAGCTGAAGGGTCTGGGTAGCGAGGCCATTACTCCGAGAGAGCTCGTGCACAATGCGCTTCGCATGCGCCCCGATCGCATTATTGTCGGCGAGTGCCGAGGGCCCGAAGCTTTGGACATGATTCAAGCGATGAACACGGGCCACCAGGGCTCGATGACTACGATTCATGCAAATACTCCGCGCGATGCTCTTTTTCGTCTCGAGACCTTGATGTTATCCAGCGGACTCGATCTGCCACTTTCGGCAGTACGTCGGCAAATTGCGAGCGCAGTACAACTGATTGTGCAAATCAGACGGTTTAACAGCGGAACGCGCAAGGTCGTATCGATTCAGGAAATTACAGGCCTCGAGCAAGACACGCTTCTGCTTCAAGAAGTTTTCTCGTTCGAATCCGACAAGAACGGCGAAATTCAAAGTGATCAGGGCGTATTTAAGATGAACATGTCGGCAAAGGTCATCGAGAATCTGAAAGCTCAAGGCATCAAGGCGCTGCCGTAGTCTGCTCAAAAAAAAGGGAGCTTGTTTCCAAGCTCCCTCATTTTACATCCGTGATTGTGGTCGAGTCATTTCAGCTGCATCAAGCAGCAGAGCTGCCTTGAAGCAGCCTTATACTTGTTATTGGTGTTTTTTATCATGCTTGCGGTTTTTGCGATCTTTTCTCAAAGACTCGCGGTCTTCCTTAAGATTTCGTTTCGCTTCTTTTTTAGCGATACGGTCTTTTTTCAGTTCTTCTTTATTCTTTTCTTTTTTGTCTTCGCCGATTTTCTCATTGGCAACCTGGATATCTTTTTTATCCTTTTGGATATTTTGTTTATCCTGATTTACTTTTGCTTGGTCTTGCGCGACGACTCCGTCAGCAGCAAAAGCAGCACCGTGAGACACGGCAAACATTGCAAGAACAGCAGCCATTACGAGTTTAGATTTGGTATTCATAGATTTTCTCCTCAATTTACTTTCTTCAGCAACTTCGTGCTGACACCTGATATAGAGCAAGGGTAATGCCAGCGCTAAGGCAGCCAAAAACCAAGGAGTTACGCGTGTGTCAAAAGCACCTCGTATCAGCGTGCAACACTCGAGCTGCAGACTGCGACATTAATTAAATGAGTTTAAAAAGGGGCTATTTCTTATCTGCTTTATTTTCGGGCTTGGCCTCAACCTGGGCGTCGTCACCCTCTCCTGCAGCTGTATCGCTCGGGCGTGAGGTTTCGCGCGCCAGAACCGCATTTAGGTAACGGTGGTAACGATTCAGAACTTCCCACTTTACCCGGTCGCTTGCCATGTTCTTGGCAAACAACACATGAAAATCAGGGTTGGGATTATTTCGCTGAGGCAACCCAAAGTCGACTCTGGCATCACACATCCGAACCACAAAACGGGCATACCACTGGGCAAATTCGGCAGGTGAATCCTTCAGTTCATCCATCTTTTTAAGCGCTTCATCCGCCAGTGCGCGCTTCAGTGTAAACGGAGTCGCGCCGAGAAAAATGACGACCAATTCTTTTACCGCTTGATCGCGATCTTTCGCTTTTACTTCTTGCGATGGGGTGGCAGCGGGCGCTTCTGACCCATCCGGATAATCGATCGTCGGTGCGCTTTTCGCAGTATCAGGACTGAACACGGTGGGCTCGACCATAGTCGATTGAAGCTCGGCCATCTCGATCGCAAAAGCCTTAAGAAGTGCAGGAGACGCAGCCTTGCCCTTGGCTTCGAGTCCTCGGTAGCGATTACCCATCACGATTCCGCGATACACTCCTTCGATCGAAGCACCGCCATTTAAAGAATTAACGAGTTCGCCGAATTTTTCGCGACTATCGACTTCTGTCTCGTCGTAAGTGACTTGATAAACCTCGAGCAATATCTCTGAATTTGCTTTCGCCATTTCGGACGAGGTCACCGAACCAGGAGTCGGAGACGCTTTGACGTTCAAGGTTTCGGGAGGGGTGACTTTGAATACATCAATCATTAAGTGTCGAACAAAAAGCTTTGCCTCGTTCTCGAAGCGATCTACCGCCGGATCACAGGCCGACAACAGCAACAACGCACTCAACCCCCAAATTTTCTTCATTCAACCTGTCCCAATCCTTTCGGTGCATAAGAGCGCCCCACCGCCCCAGCTAAAACCACAATCGTAATCAGATACGGAAGAATCTGAATCCACTGCACGGGTACGGGCTCTGATCCCCAGAGTACCACGCCTTGCAATCGAATTTGCACCGCTTCTGTGATTCCGAACAACAAACACGCCAAGACAGTAGGAATGGGCTTCCATTTGCCCAAAATCACCGCCGCAAGCGCAATAAACCCCCGACCCGACGACATATTGCGAATGAACGAAGAAGAAAGATAGATAGATAGAGTGCCGCCAGCCAATCCTGCCAAAAAGCCGCTGATCATGATGCCTTGCCAGCGTTTATTGAGAACCGAAACGCCCGCACTTTCGAGTGCCTTCGGGTGCTCGCCCGCAAATCGCAGTCTGAGGCCGAATTTAGAGTAATGAAAGAGGATGGTACTGATCAAAACAGTCAGACCCATCAGATAAAGCGGCGCTACTTTGAATTGGGATTCGGTTGGAATCGGTGCCGTCGAACCAGTCGAGTCGTACCAGATTTTCGAGAAAAACGGCGTCACACCAAGTGCAAAAAGATTCGTCGCCGTCGCTGCTACAATCTGGTTTGCCCGAAATTTAAGCACGCCCAGTCCGAACAAAAGAGAAAGCATTACCCCGGCAATTCCGGCGATCAAAAAACCCAAGTAAGGATTGCTAAAATAAAGCGTCGACACTGCTCCAAAAAAGGCGCCGACCAACATAAAGCCTTCAAGCCCGATTTGTACGATCCCGCTTCGCTCGCACCACATTCCGCCAAGTGCTGCAAAAATCAATGGAGTCGATACGCGAAGAACCGGCAAAACCCAGGTCGATAATATATGCTCGAATTGCGATTCATCCATTTTTTCTTTTCGCTCCCTTCAGCACACGGGTCTTCAGGTGAGTACTTAAAATCTCCCACAAGCCTTCAGACGCCACGCCGAGAATGATCAAGCCCTGAATTAAGTAAGAAAGCTCGCGAGTAATCTTTTCGGTTTCGAGATCGAGGCTCCCGCTTCCTTTTTGAAGCATGCCGAACAAAAATGCCGAAGGCAGGATGCCTAAAATGTTTCCGCGCGCGAGAAGCGCAACCGCGATGCCGACAAATCCATAATCGGCCGAAAAGCCCATTTTAAAGCGATGAGAGTTTCCGAGCACTTCGACCACACCGACTAAGCCTGCAACTCCGCCCCCGATAAACATCGAACTCATCCACGAACGTTGTTTCGAGATTCCGTAGGTTTCGGCCGCAAGTTCGTTCTCGCCTACCGCGCGAAGCTTGTATCCCCAAGCACTTTTGGTAATCCAGAGATGAAAGAGCACCACTCCGAGCAGGGTGATCCAGATCAAATGCCCCATCGGCGCGCCGTTAAAGATAGTAAAAGGCTTGAGATGAAAAAATTCGGGCAAGAACACGGTCTGCGCTTGGGTGCTTTCGGGATCCTTCAGCACATAGATCGCAAGGTAGGCGCTGATACCTGCTGCGATGAAATTAAGCATGATCGTGGTAATGACTTCGTGGCTTCCCCGTTTTGCTTTTAGCACTCCCGGAATGGCGCCCCAGAGTCCGCCCGCTAAAAATCCAAGCGTTGCCGCGAAAGGAATGGCAAGCCACTGAAGTGCCGGATGCGAAGTCAGTGATGGCCAAACGACACTCGATGATGCAACCGCAATGGCACCTAAAGTCAGCTGACCTTCGGCGCCGATATTGAATAGACCTGCTCGAAGTGGAATCGCAACCGCAAGCCCGGTTAAGATCAGCGGTGCTGTACAAAACAGCGTCATGCCAAAGTCGTAGCCCGAGCCAAAACAACTGGTGTAGAGAATCTTTAGAATATGAAACGGAGATTCGCCCGCGAACTTACAAATGATCAGCCCCAGAATCAGACCCAGGATCGAACCCAGCACTGATTTGATGAAGGAGCGTACGGTCGGATGAAGGAGACTCGTTTGAAATGCCGACCACCTGCTCATTTTTGCCCCCCACCCATCACCCGACCGATATTCCAGGCGTCAAACTCGTTTCGAGCAAATTCACCCTGAATCCGGCCATCAAAAAACACCAAGATGCGATCCGAGAGATCGATCAGTTCGTCGAGTTCGGCAGAAAACAAGAGCACACTTTTGCCTTGGTTTCGTTCGCGGATTATCGAATCATGAATTTTCTCGATCGCGCCGACATCGACTCCGCGGGTCGGATGCGCCGTTAATAGAATTTTTGGATTCGGATCGAGCGCGCGGGCGATGACAAGCTTTTGTTGATTTCCGCCACTCATGCGTCCAGTCCAAATGCCGGGATGATTCGGGCGAATATCAAAATCAGAAATTTTCTTAACCACCTGCTCACGGGCAATACCCCGCTGTAAAACACCGTGTTTTAAATAACGCTCGTCCTGATGCTGGCCCAATAAAAAGTTTTCGACCATGTCTTGATGAAGGAGCAATCCTTCGGCAATGCGGTCTTCGGGAATCAAGCCTACTCCCTTGTGGCGAAGGCTCAGTGGAGTTTCGCGAAGCGCGCTTTTTCCCTGAATCTGGTATTCACCCGAGCATTTGCGAGAGAAAGCAGCAGGATTGCTTAAAAATCGAAGGAGCGTCGTCTGGCCGTTTCCTTGCACGCCGGCGATACCGACAATCTCATTGGGCTTAAGCGCAAGACTGACGTCGACCAAGGGCTCGTGCGTCATTGCACTTGCTGCAATCGAAAGATTTTTTACCTCGAGTACGGGCTTTAAGTTCGAGGTATTGGCCAAAACTTTTCGCTCGCCCTGATAAGTAAACGAAATCTTGCGCCCCACCATCATCTCGGCCAATTCGTCTTCGTTGGTTTCGGAAGTTTTGCGAGTGCCCACGATTTCGCCTCGCCTCATGACAGTTACCGAATCGGTAAACTTAAGTACTTCTTTAAGCTTGTGCGAGATCAGAATGATCGTATTGCCTTCTTGCTTGAGTTTCTGAATGTTCACGAACAAGGCCTGAACCTCTTGAGGCGTCAGGGCCGCGGTTGGTTCATCCAGGATCAACACTTCTGATTTTTGATACAGAAGCTTGATGATCTCTACTTTTTGCTGATCACCGACCGAAAGTGCCGAAACGGGCACGTTCCATTTGTTGAAACCCAATTCGTATTTTTTAGAAATGGCATCGAGCTCGCTGACCGCCTGCTTGCGATCGATAAAGAACCGCCCGGTTTCTTGGCCGAGAATGATGTTACTGAGCACCGATTCGTTTTCGGCCAACATGAAGTGCTGGTGCACCATTCCGATCTTGTGCTTCATTGCATGAATCGGATGGTGAATTTTAACCGGTTGATCATTGACCCAGATTTCGCCCAAATCGGGCGGATGAATGCCAAAGAGCACCTTCATGGCGGTCGACTTGCCTGCGCCATTCTCGCCGATCAGCCCGTGAATCGAGGCTTTGGCGACTGCAAAACTGACATCTTTATTCGCAAAAAAAGCCCCGAACTGCTTCGAAACCTTTTTAAACTCGATTGCGTTCATTTCTTTTTCTGAATCACGTAATAGTCAGGCACGGAGATTTTTCCGCTGATGATGCCGGCACGAAGTTCTTCGAGTTTTTTACGATCGTCAGCCGACACGAGCTTTGCATTAAAACTATCGACCGAGTAATCGACGCCCTTGGTTTTTACACCGTATCGAAAAAGGCCCGGAGTCAGTTTGCCTTCTTTAAGAAGTTTGATCGAGTCAAACACCACTTCGTCTCCGCGTTTGAGCATGCTGGTCAGGATGTGACCGGGTTTGATGCCGTCTTGGTTTGAATCGACACCGATCGCGAGTTTATTTTGTGCTTCGGCAGCATCAAACACGCCCATGCCCGAGTTTCCGGCAGCGACGAAAATGACGTCTGCGCCCCGATTGTATTGTGCGAGTGCGAGTTCTTTGGCCTTCGGAGTATTGCTCCACGCTTCGGCGGTGACTCCCAGATAATTGATCAGGATTTCGATCTTCGGATTGATCTTCTTGGCGCCTGCTTCGTAGCCCAACTGAAACCGACGGATCAGGGGAACATCCATTCCGCCCATAAAGCCGATTTTGCCGGTTTTTGAATGCATGGCCGCGAGCGCACCCACCAAGTAGCTACCTTCTTGTTCTTCGAACATGACCGAGCGAACGTTCGGCATCTGGGCATCTGAATCGATTAATAAAAATTTCTGGTCGGGATATCTGGCCGCATTCTTCTTTACGGCATCGAGCTGAAGAAAGCCAATGGCGATGATGAGGTCGAATTTCTTATCGGCAAACGCGCGCTGAAGGGTTTCGTATGAGCTTGGGTCTGGAGCCTCGACCGTCTTGGCAACGATTCCGAGTTCTTTTTCTGCGCGCTTCATGCCGTCGTAAGCAGTAGAATTAAACGATTTGTCGTCCTTACCGGCCGAATCGAGAACGAGACCGACCTTCAGTTCTGCCCAACTCGGGGTTGCCAGCAATGAAGTCAGAAGACCAACCATCCCGAAGAGGGCGCACTTGTTTTTGATTTTGCTCATAAAAGTGGTTCTACCATCAAAGAACGGATCATTCCAGCGGCTAACAAGCAGCACCCCTGAAAGGGTGTCCGACAACTCATGGATTAGGTGCGCGCTAGCTGTGCTCCTGGGCGTATCCGTGGGCGAGGTTAATGAAAGAAATTGAGTTCTCGGCGCGGATTCAGTCCTTACTCATGCCTTTAATTCGCTTTTGGGTAACAGGCGAACCCGTGGCCATGAGTTTTCGGATGGCTTCGAACACAGTCTTAAATTTGTCGTCGTGGTCTGAGTATTTTTGTTCGAGCTCTGAAAGCCTCATCGCGAGTGCACTGTTCCTAGCCAAAACGCCCCTTAGCCTCACAAAAGTGCGCATGATGGCCACGTTTACTTGAATTGCGGTCTTGCTCCTTAAGACACTGGAGAGCATCGAAACTCCCTGTTCAGTAAAAACAAAAGGCTTATATTTCGAATACTTAACGCTTCTACTCTCGTCAAAGGTCACAATTTGTGACCTTTGAGAGTCAAACTCATCCGAAGTAAGTTGGAACATAAAATCATGAGGAAAGCGTTCGATATAAGGTAAGCAAGATCACTATCGAGCATCACCCGATAGCCTCTAATGAAATAAATTCTCTCTATTACCGTTTCTGGAAATTCGTTCTGCTTTAGCATATGCGCTCATTTGCAAATCTTCAGCCAAATCAGTTGAATCCCATCCGCTTGTTTGATTTTACCCCCACCCCACGGTATTATTTATAGGTAGGGATAACTCTGGGGAAGCCGGTTCGATTGAAATCATTGTTAGGGGTAGTTTTCGTTAAATTAAAGTCGAAAGTATCTCACCGCGTCCGCTCTGAAAGTGGCCAGTCGGTCATTTTGCTTGCGATGGTGGTGATGAGCTTTCTGCTCTTTTTTGCTTTCGCCGTAAACACGGGATTACTCGTCGTCGCCAAGATCAGCGTTCAATCCGCAGCCGATGCCGCCGCCTACGCCGGTGCCGCCACCCAGGCCCGCCAACTCGATGCCATTTCGTTTTTGAATTACGATATGCGGAGGCAGTATAAGAAGTTTTTGTTTAGATATATTTTTATTGGGGCATTAGGGGACCCGGACTTTCCGAATTCTCCAGTAACTCCAGTCGGGCCAGGTGCCGTTACCAAGAACGTCGTTGATTCGAATGGGAATTACACTTTTCCAAAATACAGCTATGATAACGGTTCAAACGCACCAACAGTGGCGGAAATGTTTAACCCCGTCATATGTATCCCCTTAACCCATATTCCTGGCGCCGCCGGTGCACATAAAAACGATAACTGCCTGAATGCAAACCTAGCCAATAACGGAAAGACGCTCGCCGACGTGTTCGGACCAACAGCAACGCTGAATCCAATTGCCCAACAAGTGCTAAATGGAATCAAAAAAATTAATGCAACCATGCAAAACGTTTGCAGTGGGCAAGGTATTATTAACTTAGCTGTTTTAGTGGCGTGGCTCTTTCGTGGCGACAATGACATCACAGATTTCGACACGGTTTTACACGATACGATCATGGCCTCCCATCAAGGACTTACGGATCAACAAGTGAAGGATTCCATAACAGTAATTGAAAGCTTCGTACAAAACCTGGGGCTCTACCCACGCAATATTCTAAATTACCTACGCATTACCACACAGAAGAACATGCTTAATCATCATGCTGAAAAAGGGGTAACCAACGATAAAGTCACGGCATGGGCATCTTCCGCAAACCTACAGGCAGATGAATACGAACGCACTATTCAAGCCTTTCGTTCGGCGCTGGCAAATTTAAATCCAAACATTGTAGATCCAGAAGATGTGACTATGGATGAGCTTCAGAAAGATTTTCAAATTGAAATCAGCCCGAAGGAAGTATCTTTTAACGTAAACGTTCAAATGATGAGAAAGGCAGCTAATCCAAATCCAGACCATATTTGCGAAGCTCTTTTTTATCCTTTTCCAGCGAACAATGCACCGGTAGGGGCAATAGTTTCTAAGAAAAGCTTCGTTCATTACGCTGTTAAAGTTACCGCTAAAGTGAAGCACCTTATGTTTTTGCCCATAAAAGACGGACTCGAAATGGAAGCCTATGCAGGAGCAAAACCTTTTGGCAGCCGAATCGGACCACCCGAAGATGAAAACCTGGACGTTACTGACGGACTAATTGGAGAGCAAAAAACCGATCCTAAGTTTTTTACTTACACACCCTGTATTCAAGGATCCGACCCCTCAAAATGTATAGTTCCGAGCATGATTCTCACTTCAGATAACACAAATTTTCGAAACCAAGTATTTCTGAGTGAACTCTACGACATAGCAACTAAGGGAACATCTCCCAAGAATTTTACGATTCCTGGAATTTTAGAGGCTCAGTACCACGCCATGGCCCCGAATCCATTAGAGG
>CAIKYX010000146.1 GCA_903831745.1 Oligoflexia bacterium | reverse complement strand
TTACTTTTTCTTGTACTGAGTGCAAGTCCCTGTCCAGAATGAAATTTTGCTCGGGAATGAGTCCGTTAAACCAAGTCCTTTGTTGTTTCGCAAGTTGGCGATGGGCCAATTCGATTTCATCCGCTAAACCCGCCAGATTCGGTTTCATTTTTCGCCCCGCGGGTTGAATTCCCTTAAGATAATCGACCACCTGCTGATAACCGATCGAACGTAGCGTCTTTGAATCCGGGTACGATGATAAGAGTTGTTTTACTTCTTCGATTAAATTTTGTTCAAGCATCTTCTGGATGCGCATTCGAATGCGTTCTCCGAGTTCGTCTTTTTCGCGATCGACAATCCAGAGTTCAAAATCCGGGTTGGGTACTTTGGTCATGGCAGCCTCGAGTTCCGACGGAAGTTTTCCGCTGAGTTCGATGATCTCGAGTGCGCGAACGATGCGATAGCGGTCACTGGGGCCGACCTTGTTGGCATGGGTCGGATCTGTATTCGACAGTCGCGCAAAAAGCTCCGAAGTCGAAAGGCTTTCAAGACGAATCCGTACTTCGGGAGAGGTAGCCGGTGCATCCCAGAGTCCGTAGCGGAGTGCTTTCAGGTAAAAGCCACTGCCACCGACAATCAGGGCACGTTTTCCTCTGGAGTGAATGTCTGAAAGAATCCGCTCTACATCCCGCAAGAATTGTCCTGCGTGATAGTGGTCGTTAGGATGGGCGTTATTGATCAGATGGTGTGGAATCCGCTTTAATTCTTCGTGCGAAGGTTTTGCCGAGCCGATATCGAAGTGTTGATAGAAGCACACGCTATCCGCATTGATGATCTCGAGATTCAGTTTTTCTGCGAGGTCGATTGCCAATGCGGACTTTCCCGCCGCAGTCGGACCCGTGAGAATGATACACTTCATATTTTTCGGCTGAACCATTCTTCGATCTTCAGTTTATTCACTTTGATAAACGTAGGGCGGCCGTGCGGACAGTTGCCAGGATGTTCACACTTCATGAGTTTGCGAGTCAGGTCGTTAGCTCCGTCTACATGGATATGATCACCCGCTTTAAAAGACGAGCGACAGGCTTCCATGGCAATCTTTTCGAAGAGTGTTTCGTCCCACGCCACATCGGCAAGCAAATCAGTCGTTTCGAGTCGTTCGAGCAGATTGCGTAAGCGAAGGGTCAGTTGGTTCGTGCCCCAAACTGCCGGAATCGTTCGAAACAAGATCGATTCTTCACTGAAGACTTCTGCATCGAAGCCCAGTGATTGAAGGGCTGGAATTTTTGATTTGAGTTCCTGTACCTTTTCTTGAGGAAGTTTGATGACTTCCGGAACCAGCAGTTCTTGTTGCTCGATGACCTCGCGGTTCAGGACCGAATTCTTCAGGCGTTCGTAACGAATACGCTCGTGCGCCGCATGTTGATCGATCAGCAGGAGTTCATCGCCCTGTTCGTACACAAAATAAGTAGAAAAGAGAATTCCGCGAAATTGCCCGTAAGGGGTGGTGTCGAAAGAAAAGTCATCGGCAAGTGCGGGAGTGGCCGGATTCGAATATCCTGCGGTATTTTCTGAAGTGCCTGAAAAAAGGCTGCCTTCATATCGAGTGGGTGAAGAGGTGGCCGGCAATTGAAATTGTTCGGAAAGATTGCCGCCTGCCTGAAAAGAATAAGACGAAGTATTGCTCCACATCTCTTTTGGAGTAGAGTTTACCAGCAGTTGCTGGATTGCTGCGGAACAAAGTGCAAAAATCTTCTTCGGATCCAAAAAGCGAATTTCGGTCTTGGTGGGGTGCACGTTCACATCGATTTCATCGGATGGAATATTGAGTTTGACTACAATCGACGGAAAACTTCCTGGCAAAAAGGATTGGCGAAGTGGATTCAGAATTGCCTGCTGCAGGATTCGATCGCGAAGTGCGCGGCCATTGACGATTTGATACATCGAGCGGGTGTGGGGCGAGCTGAGTCCTTTTAGCCAGATGACCTCAATTGCCCAACCCCCTTCGATTTTTGCAGTGAGCAGTTCGAAAGGGTTTCCATCACCCAGCATGCGTTCTGCGCGCTTGGCGAGATCTTCCGAGGGTAATGAGAGTAGTTTTTTGTCGTCACTGAAGAGTGAAAAAGACACTTCAGGATGAGTCAGGGCCAGCCGTTCGATGATTTCTCGGACGGCACTCGATTCGGCACCGGCTGATTTCAGGAATTTAAGGCGAGCCGGGATTTGTGAAAATAGCGAAAGGACTCGGATGCGGGTTCCCTGAGGGCTTCCTAGAAAGTTATAGTTGGCGACGCGTTCGGCAATTCCGCGTGCCGGCGCCGTATGGGCAGCCCGAAGTTCGTGGGTAACGTCAGAGCCTCGAGCGCGCGAAGTGATTTGCAATTCTGCTACGGCGGCAATGCTCGGAAGCGCTTCACCTCGAAATCCCAGCGTAGAAAGCCTAGTCAGGTCATCGAGTTCTAGGATTTTGCTCGTAGCATGCCGGCAAATCGATATTTCGAGATTCTCGCGAGACATTCCGTGGCCGTTGTCGGTGACTTCGATCAGATCACAGCCACCTTTGCCCAATCGGACTTCGATTTCGGTTGAACCTGCGTCGATTGCGTTTTCGACGAGTTCCTTGACGACGCTCGCAGGGCGTTCGATCACTTCTCCGGCGGCAATTCGCTCGGCGATCAGAGGTGGAAGAATTGAGATTTTGGGTCCCGGAGTGGTTTCCATGCGTTGCTTGAGCCTATCATGAGAGCGGCCGAGTTCAAGAGCCGAAACGGTAAATGGTAACGGTTGAAGTCGAGATTTTGCATGTCGATTGTTCAAATGCTAGTATCCACAACCATGTTGATCCAAGAAAGAGTGGCCAGTGAGGTTTTTGATGTATTTGAGGTGCGGCAGCTCACGCGCGCAACCACGCTCGAGCCGAAAGTGGCGGTGGATCAGGTTTTTGTAAAGCCGGGAATGCGTTCGGGTATTCATCGTCATCACCATGCCGACACGGTATTGGTCATTTCGGGCGGCGAAGGCGAAGTCATTGTGGGAGATGAAGTTTTTCAGGTCAGCGCTGGCGATCGGATTCATATTCCGCCGGGTGCGTTTCACGGCGTGAAGACTGATCGGATGGAGCTTTCGTTCATTTCGATTCAAACCCCGCCCATTCAAAGCAATGTCACGGGAATACTTGATCTAGAGATGAAAGGCTAATATGGTTTTTTTTACGCTAGTCGGACCGATCCGATGGACCTTTTTGTTTCACGCAATCGCAGGCTCTCTTGCGCTTGCACTTTTGATGGTACCGCTTCTTTCGAAGAAGGGCGGAACGCTTCATGTGCGTACGGGTTGGATCTACACGGTCCTGATGGTAATGGTGGGTGTGACGGCACTCGTAATCACTCCGTGGAGAATGAATTCGGATCCACATCGGAATCCCGAAACCCAATCGTTTGCGATTTTTCTGGCCTTCATCGCTGTTTTGGCACTTTCTTCACTTTGGTTCGGCCTGATTGCGCTGAAACACAAGACCAGAAAGACCGGCACGATTGCTCCTCAGTTCGTGCTGCCGCCGATGTTGCTCGGATTGTTTGCGGGCTTGGTCGAATTCGTTGGCTTGCAATCCGGATCGTCGCTCTTGATTGTATTTCCGCTTCTCGGGTTCTGGATATCTCGCAAGCAGATCCGCTATTGGACCCTTGCGCCGGTGACACGTATGCATTGGTGGTACGCCCACATGAATGGCATGTCGATCGCGTGCATCTCGACTGTTACTGCTTTTCTGGTAACCGCTCTTCCACGAATTTGGCCCTCAGACATTACTCGCTCACCGGTACTCTGGGTGGCGCCCGGCGTGATCATGGGCTCGATCTTCTCGCGCTGGCAAAAATCATATGCACTTCAGTTCAAAGATGTTTAAACATTAAAAGTGTAATGCAACTGTAAACGTGTTGTTTTTGCCGCGAAAACGAACTGTTTTGGTTGGTTTTGTTGACACTGCCTATTAGTTCGCCTAATCTTCGTTCACAAGATGAACTCTCTACAAAAACAACTCGGTCCGGTGATGATTTGGGCAATTGGCGTGGGCGCGGTGATCTCCGGAATGTATTTCGGATGGAATCTCGGATTGCCAGAAGGCGGACCATTCGGACTTCTCGGGGCGACACTGATTGTGACCGTCATGTATATCGCCTTCGTTGTTGGCTATGCAGAGCTTTCTTGCAGTCTGCCTAGAGCAGGCGGTGCATTTGTTTATGCACATAAAGCGCTCGGACCCAAGCTTGGTTTTCTCGCGGGAGTTGCCCAATGGGTGGAATTCGTTTTTGCTCCACCGGCGATTGCTGCCGCCATCGGCGCTTACTTCAATATATTCTTTCCGCAGTTTTCTCCTACCAGTATTGCTTTTGTCGTCACCATTCTTTTTACATTGCTGAATATTCACGGACTGAAATATTCCGCCCGCTTCGAACTCGGTGTAACCATACTAGCGGTTCTTGAGCTTCTTATTTTTGCCGGAGCGACCTTACCTCATTTTAGTTGGACGGCGTTTTCGCACAATGCCCTTCCACACGGATGGATGGGGATTCTTCCTGCACTTCCTTATGCAATCTGGTTTTATCTCGCCATCGAGGGCGTGGCCAATGTGGCAGAAGAGAGTAGAAATCCTCAAAAAGACATCGCCACTGGATTCAATACCGCGATCATGACTCTGGTCATTCTGGCACTTCTGACTTTCTTTTCTGCGGTCGGAGTGGGGGGCTGGGAAGCGATTGTCTATAAGCCGGGTGAAACGACTCCTTCGGATTCGCCATTACCACTCGCGCTTGGATTGATTGTGGGGCAGTCGAATATTCTTTATCATCTTTTGATTACGATCGGACTGTGCGGATTGCTTGCATCCTTTCATGGAATCATATTGGTGGCCGGACGAGTAACCTTTGAGTTCGGCCGGGTTCGGTATTTTCCAAAAGTATTTGGAAAAACGCATTTGACTCGCGGCACGCCGGCACCGGCGCTTTTACTGAATATGGGCGTTGGGTTTCTGGCGCTATTGTCGGGACGTACCAGCGAGATCATTATTCTTTCAGTGTTCGGTGCGCTGACGCTCTATGCGCTTTCAATGATTTCGCTTTTCAGGCTTCGCAAGCTACATCCTGAATTGCATCGACCGTTTAAAACCCCTTTTTATCCTTGGGCTCCGCTTACCGCACTGGTGCTGGCACTTTTTTGTCTGATTGCCATGTCTTATTATAATCAACAACTGCTTTTGGTGTATCTCGGCATTCTTGCGTTCTTCTATTTATGGTATTATTTGGCTATCCCTAAAACAGTGAGAAATAGTTCCCTGGCACTAGAAAGCAATTGAGGTCGAGAGTGAAAAAAGACGTAATCGCCGAAATCAGAGAGTCTTCAGATCAGCGTGTAAAAGTTGCGGTCACCGACATGGACGGTATTTTACGCGGAAAATACCTGCATAAGGACAAGTTTCTTTCTGCTGCCGAAACAGGTTTCGGTTTTTGCAGTGTGGTCCTCGGTTGGGATTCCTCGGACGTGTGTTACGACAACGTCAAGTATACCGGTTGGCATACAGGCTATCCTGATGCCGAAGCGCAGATCGATTTGTCTACCTATCGCCGCGTGCCTTGGGACGACAATGTGCCATTCTTCTTGGGAAATTTCGTGAACAAGAAACGCGAGCCGCTCTCGCTTTGTCCTCGTCAGCTTCTAAAACAAACGATCGAGCGTGCGGCGAAGCAGGGGTACCGGGCGCAATGTGGAATGGAATTCGAGTGGTTCAATTTCAAGGAAACTCCGCAATCTTGGGCCGAGAAGAAATATTCCAACCCCGAGCCACTGACTCCGGGCATGTTCGGCTATTCGATCTTGCGCTCGAGCCAGAACCAGCCTTTTTTTGCCGCTATTATGAACGAAATGCAGCAGTTCCGGGTGCCGATTGAAGGGTTGCACACCGAAACAGGTCCGGGTGTTTACGAGGCTGCCATTCTTTACAGTGATGCGCTCGAGGCGGCGGATCGCGCTGTGCTTTTCAAATCGGGGGTGCGCGAGATCGGTTATCGTTTTGGAATTTTACCGAGTTTCATGGCGAAGTGGAACAGCCAGCTTCCGGGCTGTAGCGGACACACGCATCAGTCGCTCTGGAACGCGGACGCGACCAAGAATCTGTTTTACGACGATCAGGATCCGAACAAAATGAGCGATGTCTTTAAGAGTTTTCTTGCGGGCCAACTGCAATTGTTGCCAGAAATTCTGCCGCTCTTCGCACCGACGATCAATAGCTACAAGCGATTGGTCGATGGTTATTGGGCGCCGACCAAGCCGACCTGGGGTGTGGATAATCGTACCGTGGCTTGCCGGGTAATTCCTGGAAGTTCGAAATCAACCCGTCTCGAAACCCGCGTGCCAGGCTCTGATGTGAACCCGTACCTTGCGGTGGCTGCGTGTATCGCCACTGGTTTGTACGGTGTCGAGAAAAATTTGCAACTGACGTCGAAACCGATTGTTGGAAGCGCGTACACTGAAGCTTCGGTACAGCGGTTTCCGAGAAATCTTCAGGAAGCGACGCTTAAGCTTCAGGAATCGAAGGTTGCCCGTGAGCTTTTCGGCGACGAGTTCGTCGATCATTTTGTGCAGACCCGACTCTGGGAGTGGCGGCAGTTTCAGGACTCAGTCACCCAGTGGGAACTGCAGCGTTATTTTGAAATCATTTAGTCTAAATTCAAAGGAGTTCGATCATGTCCACTTACAAATATAGTTTTCCTACCCTCATTCATTTTGGCCCGGGTGTTCGTCACCAGGTTGCGGCTCACCTTAAGGCGGCGGGTTTCAAGCGTCCCCTTGTGGTTACTGACAAAGGGGTTGCTGATCTCGGGTTTTTCAAGGAATTCATTTCCGAATTGAAAGAAGGCCAATTGGATGCGGCAGCGTTTTCTGGAATTTGGGGAAATCCGGTAAAATCCCAGGTAACCGCAGGGGTTCAGGCGTTTGCTGCTCATCAAGCGGATTCGATTGTGGGCATTGGTGGTGGTGCGGCGCTCGACGTGGCCAAAGCCATTGCACTGATGATTAAACATCCCGGCGATTTATTTGACTACGAAGACGAAAAACCGGGCGCGCGCGCCATTGATCAGGAAGTTCCGTATTGGGTCGCTCTTCCGACCACTTCGGGAACCGGCAGTGAAGTAGGTCGAAGTGCGGTGATATCGGATGATCAGACGCACATCAAAAAAATCATTTTCTCACCGAAGTTGCTCGCCAAAGCGGTTTTTGCGGATCCAGAACTTTCTTACGATTTGCCCGCAAAGGTTACGGCTGCGACCGGTATGGACGCCCTCACTCATTGTGTTGAAGCATATTTGGCAAAAGGCTTTCATCCTATCTGTGATGGGATTGCACTCGAAGGATTGCGCCTTGCTGCAAAGAGTCTGGCAAAAGCCGTAAAAAATCCGCGAGATGCAACCGCACGCGGCGAAATGATGATGAGTTCGATGATGGGTGCGATCGCGTTTCAAAAAGGATTGGGAATCACTCATTCTTGCGCGCATGCCCTGGGTACGGTCACCGATATGCACCACGGACTTGCCAATGCAGTGATCATCAATACTGCGCTTAAGTTTAATATTCCGGCAGTGCCGGAGCGATTTACCATTATGGCGCAAACCGTGGGATTAAAGGACACGAGTCCTGAATCTTTCATCCGCTGGCTCGAGGAACTGAAGCGCGAGATCGGAATTCCGGCACGACTGAGTGAGCTCGGCGTGAAAAAAGAACAGCTTCCTGCCTTGGTAAAAGTCGCCACAGAAGACGGTTGTCATCCGAACAATCCGCGGGTTTGTACGGCCGAAACATTTCAGGGCGTATTTACGGAGGCGCTGTGAAAATCATCAATCCTGCAAACCATACGGTGATCAAGGAAGTCGAAGAAGATACTTCAGCCACGATTCAGGAAAAGTTTAAACTCGCCAAGGCCGGGCAAAAAAAGTGGGCGAAAGTGCCGCTTTCCGAAAGAAAGGCTGCGATCCTGAAGTTTCGCACTTTGCTTTCCGAGCAAAAGACTCGCTTGGGTGAATTACTGACGAGCGAAATGGGCAAGCCGGTAAGCCAAGCCAAAAACGAAGTGAACGGAACCTTGGGTCGAATCGATTTCTTTCTCGAGCACATTGACTCTGTCTTGAATCCTCAAACGGTATTTGCCGACGCTGCTCAGTACCTGAATGAAACCATTTCGCAAGAACCGCTCGGAGTCATCGCCAACATTTCTGCCTGGAATTATCCTTACTTTGTCGGTGGAAACGTTTTTGTACCGGCGTTACTGACCGGAAATGCAGTCCTTTACAAGCCTTCTGAATTTGCAACCCTGACGGGCCTTGCGATCACTGATCTGCTCTATCAGGCAGGAATTCCAAAAGACGTGTTCATTCCGGTGATTGGCACAGGACAGGTGGGAGCTCAATTGCTCGAGCAACCGTTGAATGGAGTCTTCTTTACCGGATCGTACCCTACGGGTGTGAAAATTGCCCAAGCAGCAGCCAAGCAATTGATGAAAGTGCAGCTCGAGTTGGGTGGCAAGGATCCGATTTATGTTTGTGAAGACGTAAATGTTCAGGCGGTAGCCGAAGCCACTGCAGATGGCGCATTTTATAATAACGGGCAAAGCTGTTGTTCGGTAGAGCGCATTTATGTGCACGCCTCGATTTTTGATTCTTTCGTAGAGCACTTCATGGGCACGGTTCGGGGTTTTCAATCGGGTGATCCGATGAATGAGAAAACCTATATCGGACCGCTGACTCGTGCGGCCCAGCTCGAGATTCTCGAGCGCCAGGTGGCTGATGCCAAAGCAAAAGGTGCGACCGTGTTGAGCGGTGGCAAGCGCATGTCGGGCGCCGGAAATTATTTCGAGCCTACGGTGTTGGTGAACGTCACTCATCAGATGGAAGTCATGCGTGAAGAAAGTTTCGGACCCATCATTGGAATTCAAAAAGTTTCGAATGATGCCGAAGCGCTCGCCCTGATGAACGATACAGTTTATGGATTGACGGCGGGGGTTTACACCAAGAATGAGCAGCGCGCGAAGCAACTCATGGCCGAAATGAACGCCGGATCGGTGTACTGGAATTGTTGTGATCGTGTGAGTCCAAGGCTTCCGTGGTCGGGTCGCGGTCATTCCGGAATCGGTGCGACCCTTTCGGTTGCTGGCATTCAAACGTTTTTGCAACCCAAAGCCTGGCATCTGAAGAACGTTTGATTTTTGCGCTTATTCGCGATGAATCCGGAAGAGTTTGATGCCCACTCCGAACGTCACCGGCATGTATTTCATGTCGTATTGGGCGGTACCGTCCATAAAAGTAGACCGTAAGTGTTCGTAAGTGAATTTCTGATCGACGAAGAGATCGACTCGTCCGATTTCATACTGAAGCATGTGTCCCACTGAAATGTTATAGCCTTGAATCTCGTTGGGCGCGATTCTTTGCTGAAGTGATCCGTCCGTGCCTACCATGATGACATTGGTCGAACCTGTAGTGATGCCCACGTGCACGTGAGGAGTGTAGCTTAATTCACCCCATTTTCCGGCGTCGAAGATTTTAAGCTTTCGGCCATAGCCGATCTGCCAGTCGACCTGAAGATGGGTATTCTGAAATTCAGAAATATGAAGGCTGGTCGGATTCTGCACATCCGAACTGTTGATTTCCATTTGGCGCATGACTTGTTGTCCGGCAATCACACCGGTGACCTGAGCCTGTTCTGTACGAGGTTTCAGGTATTTGGGATGAAAGATGGTCACATAAAAAACATTGTTATCTTTTTCGACTGAAAGATCGAAAAGGTTGGTGGGCTCGTCGATCCATTCCAATGGATTTCCGCTCTTCTTCCAGTCTTCGGGCGAGTAGCAGATGGCGCTGGTTATTTCCATGACCTTAAAGTCTTTGATCACTACATGCATTTGTGAATCGTTTACGGTCAGGGTAGTGGGTTGGTAGGTCGTGCGGGCAAAACCAAAGTGAAATCTGACGACGATGTCGTGGTTCTGGTCGTCTTTGAAATTAAGCGTGAGGGGTTTTCCGTCCATAGCCTCTTTCATGTCGTTTAGGGTATTGCAGATTTCGGCATGAATCGGGTTCTGGGCCTCACACATTTTTGCTGCCGGAACGTTGATCTCGGACGGCAGAAAAAACGGAACTTGCGTAGTCACGTGGTCATCTGCATGAACGGTGTGAACAAACACGAGTCCGACGAACACTGAAAATATTCGAAACAACATGAACTTAGGTTCCTTCTTGAAACCAATCCCGCTCAGGGTTGTAGCACGATTAATTAAATTAATATAGTAGATAAATTAAAAAAGTTTAAATCAAAGTGTTCACTGGGATTTGTAGAAACCAATTATTCGATGGCAGTTTTTTTCAATGGGAGTAGAAGCTGAATAGCTGTATTAAAAAGGAGAAAACCTCGTGAAACCTATTGGCATTTTTGGATTATTCATTGGATTGGCGCTGTTCCTGCAACCCTTGGATGTGCTGGCGCGAGGGGGTAGGGCGGACACCACGACCTGTAACGCCCCTGAAGGAAAAGTCGTCGATTACAGTGCTTCTTACGGCGAGATCAATGTCTATCCCAACAAGAACGCAGCCAAGGAAAAGAAACCGAGCAATACTTATAAGATCAACCTCACAGACTATTACGAAACGCCTCATTTGGCTTACTACGCCCTCGATTTGGCCAAAGCGCAATCGGGTGTGCTGCCCTTTGTGATGATCACTTGGGACGATAAAGGGGCATTCATGGTCCAATCGAAAACCAAAGCACGTTGGGACCTGACCGACTGTAAGAGTGATTCAGAAAAGACTGACGATTAGTTAAGGGCTTAATGGGCAATCTTAGTGGGCAATGGTGACGCGGTTTCGACCGCCTTGCTTAGACTCGTACAAGGCCTTGTCTGCGGCTTTAATGAATTCTGACGCGTTTTCCATGTCGGTAGTCAGTTCGGCAACGCCTAGGCTCGTGGTGACCGGAATGCTTTTTCCTTCGTAAATATAAGGGTGGGACTGCACCTTGCCCCGTAATGTTTCGGCTGATTTTGCGGCATCCTGGGCGGTAGCACCCGGCATCAGCAAGCAGAACTCTTCGCCGCCATAGCGGGCAAAAATTTCTTTTGGTTTGATGACGCCCGAATTTCTGACCAGATTGGTGAATTCCTTTAAGACGAAATCGCCACCTTCGTGGCCGTGGGTATCATTTACTTTTTTAAAGTGATCGAGATCGAAAAAGATCAATGAGAGAGAAGTAGAAAGGGCTTTTGCGCGCTTCACTTCGGCATCGATCGCTTCGAGAAAATAGCCTTTGTTAAAGCAACGAGTCAGCGGATCGGTATTGGCCGCCTGGTTCAGATTTCCGTAGAAAACAATTTCAAGCTCGCCCGCAGGCAGGTACTTTACGATCGAGTTTCCGAGCTTGATCATGTCCTCTTTTGCGAGCTTCGAAACATGACCTGCTGCGAGTTTTTTTCCGTTGATGTCGGTTCCGTTTGAAGAGCCGAGGTCTTCGATTTTTACCACGCCACCTTCACGGCTGATTTTTGCATGCTTGCGTGAGATCGATTGATCAGGAATCGAAATATCCGCAGAAGGGTCGCGCCCAATGATCATCTCGTCTTCGGTGATGAAATAACGATGTCCTTGCGGTGTGCCGCGGATCAAGATCAGGCAAGCCGGTTGCTCTTTCGCTTTTTGCAGTTCGCGATTGATCGTTTCCTGGTCCAGGCCAAGAATTGCTGTTTTATCACCACTACTTTGGTTGTCATCATCGTGTTCGGACATATCCTTTTTAGTGTAGTAAAAACCAAGGGGCATTGAAAGCGAGAAGGTGTAAGTTTCGGTCGTTCGCTCTCGAATTCTTGTTGATTCTGGGCGGGGAGAGCGTCAAAATAGTTTCACCTGAACTTATGTCTGAATCCCTAGTGATCCCCCGCAATGCCGGCCGCAAGGAAATCTACGAAGCACTCGTGCCTCAGCTGAATGCACTGCTCGAGGGCGAATCCGACTTTATCGCAAATCTTGCGAACACCGCAGCAGCGCTGAAAGAGGCTTTCGGCTTTTTTTGGGTGGGGTTTTACGTGGTGAAGGAGAACCAATTGGTACTCGGTCCTTTTCAGGGGCCTATTGCCTGCACCCGAATTGCATTTGATCGCGGAGTCTGTGGTCATGCGTATCAAACCCAGCAAACGGTCCTGGTACCGGATGTCGAGAAGTTTCCCGGTCATATTGCCTGCAATTCGCTCTCTCGCTCTGAGATTGTGGTTCCGCTGTTCGGTTCGAACGGAGAAGTGATTGCCGTTCTCGATGTGGATAGTGATCGGTTGAACGACTTTTCAGAAATAGACGCTGCGTTCCTCGAAAAAATCGTTCGTCTACTCTCGGTGTAGTCTCAGGCGGTGCACTTCGTCTGGCCCGTCCTCTTTTGTCGAGGCTGCGGCTTGTTTTTTCTGAACCAGACTTTCCCGGATATAAACCTTGGCTTCTTCGACTCCGGGTTGATCAAACGGGTTCACCTTCATGATTTCGCCGGTATAGGCGGTAAGTACTGAAAGAGTAAAGAGTAACGATCCCATCGACTCTTCATTTAACTGGTCGAGTTGGAGTTGCAAGTGGGGACGTTTTTGATTGGTCATTACTTTTTGAACCGCGCGAAATTCAGTATCGAGGATCGAACCCAGTTCCTGGCCTTCCAGCAGATCAAAAGTTTTGACTTTGAAATTGACGGATGGAATCTTGATCTTCGTCTTAAAGTCCTGAATGTTGATGAACCAGATCAGTTTGTCATTCGGGCCGTCTCTGAGAAGTTGCAACATCGAATGCTGATCAATCGCTCCCAGGGCCGGTACAGCAGTAAATCCCTTTCCGTCCTTTCCCAGACTTTCGGCCCAAAGTTGTACCCACCAGTTTGCGACTAATCTAAGCGAAGTCGAGTACGGCATCATGACATGGGTTCGGTGTGAACGTTCGAGATTCATGATTGAGTTCGTCCACGTGGCGAAAAGATTCTTATCCAACGTCGCTTTTTCGCAATAATCGCGTACCTTCTTGGCGCCGAGAAGAAATTTTTCGATGTCGAGCCCGGCCAGCGCACCGGCGAAAAGTCCGACCGGAGTAAAAATGCTGTATCGACCGCCTACAGAAGGTGCAATCGATAGGGTGGGAATCGAATTTCGCTTTGCAAACTCCAAAAGTTCGCCTTGTGCAGGATCTGTGATCGCCACTGTTTGTTGGCATGCTTGATTCTGACTGATTCCTTTACAGAGCCAATCATAAGCGAGCATGAATAACGACAAGGTTTCGTAGGTGGTGCCGGATTTGGTGACCACGCAAACGAGGGTGCTGTCGGCTCGAAGTTGGCTGAGGCGATATTCCCAGTCGATCGGATCCGGATTTTCAAAAAAATGAAATCGGATCTTTCGATCTCCTAGATGCTTTAACGAGTCGATGAGGCACATTGGCCCTAAGCTGCTTCCTCCGATTCCGATAAAGAGACAGTTTCGAATGGAGGGATTGGCTTTGATTTTGTTTGCGAGTTCTTGGCTAGCCTTCACCTGAGAAAGTTGTTCGTCCACCACGGCATTGTAAAAGCCTGAAACATTTGCGTGAAGTTTTTGAATTAAGGATTGCCATGCGTCGTGATAATTTGCTTTGGTATCCGGTGACATTTCTGGCGAGAAAGGACGGACTCCATTCCAGTCGAGAAGTAAGGGGGCGGTACCGAATCGAGATGCTGTAATTGACATCCTCAAAAAATATCCAACTCAAGGATGAAAAGCTAGAGCAGTGGTGCTTATTTTCTTATTGATAATGATTCTCAATAGTGCTACGGTGACTTCATGCTTCACTCAATTTTGATTTTTGCCTGTTTATTTACTGGAATTTTTGCCCAATTCGCTCGAGCGGATGAATCTTACTTCGGCTACATTTACACGACTGATCTGCTGCCTCAGGGCAAGTGGGAATACGAACAGCTCAACACGTTTCGAACGGGCAAGGCGCGAGGCAGTTACTCGGCGCTCGATTTCAGAAATGAATTCGAGTATGGAGTGACGAATAATTTTTCCGCGTCATTTTACCTGAACTCATCTTATCTTTCGCAACAGGGGGTGTATGATCCGGAAGACGTGACTTCAAACATGAAGGATCAGGGAGCATTTGATTTTAACGGGGTTTCGGTCGAACTCAAGTACCGATTGATGAGCCCGTATGTCGATCCTTTCGGATTGATGCTCTATCTCGAGCCTGAGATTGCGGTGCGCGATCCGAATACAGGCGAAAATCTGATCGAGCGAGAGCTCGAGTTCAAGATTATTTTGCATAAGAATTTTTTCGACGATCGCCTGGTCACCGCCTTGAATCTGATGGCAGAGCCCGAGTGGGAAATCAAAGACGGAAACACACCGGCTCGTGAACTCAAAACAGAGATTTCTGCTGGTGCCTCGTATCGATTGGTTAAGAATTGGAATGTCGGGCTCGAGTTTCGAAATGTGCGCGACTTTTTCGAGATGAGTCTGGGACGTCCTTTTTATTCGGTATTTTTTCTGGGACCGAATGTTCATTTCACTTCTGAAAATTGGTGGGCCACTTTTACGGTGCTCCCGCAGATTGCGGGCAATCCTAATGTACTCGGAGCAGATGCTAACGGCGTGCCGGTGTCGGACGGCTTCAGAAATCTTGCCGATCAGGATAAGGCCGAGTTTCGACTGAAGTTTGGATATAATTTCTAGATGCGAAAATGCAGACTATTTGAAAACTTTCCGGATGACGTTGTTGCTGGTATCGGCAATATATAAATTACCGTTCGTATCGAGTGCGATGGAATAGGGAGTGTTCAATTCCGCTTGGAATGCCGGTCCGTTGTCACCAGTGTAACCGCCAGTTCCGTTTCCGGCGATGGTGTACACATTACCTGCAACCATATCGACGCCATAGAAAGTTCCGGTTGCTGCGGCAATCATCCGAATCTTGCTGGTCCCGTAATCGTCGATGAATACATTTCCTGAGCTGTCGACAGCAATGTCAGTTACAAAAGTAAATAACGTATTGAGGGGTGTTTCTCCATCGGCGCTCAATCCGCCGCCACCTGCAATGGTATAAATATCGCCTGCAGTCATGCTCACCCCAAAGTGTGAGGCAGTGGTCGCAGGAATCATTCGAATGACATTATGATTCGAATCCGCAAAATAGAGATCGCGGGTCAGACTGACGGCAATATTTCTAAAGGTAACTTGTGCGCTGGTCGCAGCGGCGGTATCGCCCGAGTTACCGGCTACACCGGTGCCGGCGATGGTATCAATATTCTCGGCCGTAATTGGGCCTGTGCCATAATAAGAGTTAGTAATTGCGGGAACCATTCGTACTCTAAAATTATTGGTATCGGACACGATTAAGTTTCCAAGTCCATCGACTGCCAATCCGTACGGATTCGCGAGCTTTGCACTGGTAGCTGCCGCACCGTCGCCAGAAAAATTCGCAGCACCGCCTGAGCCTGCAATGGTATAAATGTTTGCGCGGGTTCTGGGTAAACCAAAATAAGTACCGGTGGTCGCTGGCACAAAGCGAATTGCATTGTTTCCGGTATCTGCGATGAAAAGATCGCCGTTACCGTCTACGGCGATGGCATAAGGGTTGTTGATGGTAGCGCTCGTGGCAGGGCCGGAGTCGCCCGTGTAGGCTGCCGCTCCGTTTCCTGCAACCGTATAAATCGAGCCTGCAGTCATGTTGACGCCAAAACAATTGGCAGTAGCGGCAGGAATCATGCGAACTGAGTTGTTGAACCACTCGGCAACAAATATGTTTCCGGCATTGTCGATGGCAAGTGCGGTGGGTTGATGAAGTGTGGCAGAAGTAGCGGCGCCTCCGTCGCCTGTATAGCCGGCAGTACCTAGTGTTGATCCTGCAACGGTGATGATGGTGCCAGGAGTGGCGCTGCTCAAGCTGGCAGAAAGAGGTACGAATCGGCTGACATTGAATCCGCAGCTCGATGTGATCATCGATATGACCATCGATGCGATGAAGATCTGAAACAGCCTAACTCGATTTGCCAAAGAAACCTCCTCCCTGACTGATCGTCAAAAAGCAGGCAGAACTTAAAGTTTGCACCTAAAAAAATAACGAAATAGGGCTGTAATATCAGCTTTTTCGAGTGAAGGGGTTATTTTTGGGTGCAACGGTTCGATTTGTCGCAATAAACCTGAGTTGGCTTGATCCCGCAATTATTCGCGGCCAGGCTCATGTCGACCAGTTTTTGATGCAAGGAATTGAAGTCGCTGACCAGGCCGAGAAGCTTTCTTTCGTCTGCGTCCTTGCTCGAATAAATCAGAAAATCCTTATAGAGGTCACATACTTTTGCGCCGATTCCAATGGTTCGGCAATCGAGATCGCTGTCGCAAGCGCCTTTTCCTTGGGCGGATTGAATTTGATCTGCAAGGCCTTGAAGTTTTTGCTGGATTTGCTTCATGGCCGAATCGCGGTCCTTCCACTCGAGTTTTGGCGCGGCCGGAACGGGTTTCTCAAAGCACGAGGCATTCAGTGTCGAGAGTCCGAGAGTGAACAAGACAGCGAGATAAGTTGCAGGTTTGCCGAGCATTTAACTCTTTATCGGCAGATTTCTTAAAATGATTAACGATCAAAGCATGACGGGTTTGACGAATGTCACAAAGGCGCGATAAGCTTGGGGTTTGAAAAACAATCCCTGGTACAAAACCACCTTTATTCTTCAGGCGCTCGACGTAAAGCTCGATCTCGATGTGCCCCACGATGTCTTTTCTACGATGAGAATCGACGAGGGAACTTTCTTGCTTCTCGAAAATCTTCCGGCATCGCCCCCTCATTCGGTTTTGGATATGGGCTGTGGGTATGGCGCCTTGGGGTTGCCTATTGCCGCAAAATATCCGAATGCCCAGTTTGAACTTGTCGATCGAGATCTGCTGGCGGTCGATTGGTCAAAAAAGAATGCCGAGAAAAATAAACTCACCAACGTACAAGCCATCGGAAGCTTGGGCTTTCGTGATTTGCCAGAAAAAAAATATGATTGGGTGCTTTGCAATGTGCCCGCTCGAATCGGAACCCCGTTCATCAAGAATTTGATTGAAGAATCCTGTGCGCGTCTGACGACAGGCGGAGATTTTAGAATCGTCGTCATTCGTGATCTGGCTCCGGTAATCGAAACTTTATCGAAAGAAATGGCATATGCGTGTTTAGAAATCGCACGAGGCCCAAGGCACGTGATTTTCTCCTTTCCGCCTCATTTGCGTGAGGAAAAGGATGAAGTAGATCTCTACTATCGCGACACCATTCCGCTTCAAGGGATCGAGCTCGATCGGCCTCATGATCTGGGGGGAGATGATCCTAAACGGCTGGCCCACGGGCTGCCTCTTTTGATGGACACACTTCCACGGCAGAACAAACCTGAACGGATTTTGATTTTTCGTGCAGGTTATGGCGCAATGGTGGCGGTTTGTTTGGCGCGGTGGCCAGAGGCTCACATTACCGCTATGGATCGCGATCTACTGGCAACGACATTTACGCGCAGAAATGTGCCGCGCGACTCGGTAGAGATACTCGAAGCCACTTACTTGCAGCAACTTCTTGAGCAGGGAGAAAAGTTCGATCTGATTTTAGGCGAGCTCTCGCCGTCTGCGGGCGAGAAAGTAGCGCTGGCAGAAATCGAAGTCATTACCCAATGTTTGAAACCTAAAGGGCAGGCATTGATTCTTGCGATGGATAAACTGGTAAAAGATTGGATCAAGCCCGCCATCGAAAAAACAAAACTTCCGATTCAGATCAATCTCAGCCGTGAAGGTTACTCGGTTCTCAGAATCGGTAAATGAATTGATTGAAGTCCACGGAATCAGTTCATCCCAAAACCAATTTAGTCCCGTGTTCTATTTACTTTTTGTATAAAAAAGAGCGATAATCGCCTCATGCAAAAATTAGCGCTTTTTCTCTGCTTTTTGGCTTCGGCTTGTACGGGAGGACACTCGACTCTCGAAGAAATCAATCTTTACGTGGGCGACGTACTGGTGATGAAAGAGAAGGATTACCCGGCTGATTTCGACCTGAATATTGCAGGTAAAACTTTGGTTGATTCTCACAAGCAAATCCTGAGTTCGATCGAACAAGT
>CAIKYX010000145.1 GCA_903831745.1 Oligoflexia bacterium | reverse complement strand
TGCCCGCAAAAAGAAATGTCTCGCGGAGTTTCTCGCGCTGAAAGCCCGTGATGGGATTTGAACCATTGTCTGCCGGCATCGACGAGGCTGACCAGTGCGATTGGAGTTTTGCAGATGGAAGACGCAAGTTGCGTTATTTCGTCGTATGAAATTTCTTCGGGTGTATCCAGCACCTGATAATCAATCAGCGCCTTCAGGCGGCTTTGTTCGTTTACGGGAAGTGCTGGATTTTGCATAAGTTCTTTTCGGGTTATTTCCATTGTTACTAAAGTTGCTAGTTTTTTGGGAGTTATTAATTTTAAATCAACAAATTCAGTGAACACTCTTGATCAAAAGAATTGAACCCTGATTTGACGTGGGAGCGTATTTATTCTAAATAGACATTGTTTAATTTGTTCACCGAATGGATTGAAATAAATTAGGCATAATGTCCCTCAAATCGTGAAACCAAAGGAAATAGCTTATGAAAACAAATGTTTCGTTATTGATAGTCCTCACTTCTCTCTTTATGACAGGAGCGGCAAACGCCTGTACGGCTTATGGGATCTTTCTGGACCGTGATAGCTCGGATCTGGTTCAAGATGCCATCAAGAATAGCTACAGCGTAAAGTATAAGGACTTCAAGGACGAGTCGATGGCAGATCGCAACACGGTGACCCTGAGTGGAATCGACGAAGGCGTGGGTTCGGTGACGTTTTCGATTTCTACTGCCGCTGATAAAACTTCTACCTTAATAGCGACGAGCCCGAGCGGAAACGTGATCAAGAACCCGTATGGCATCCATCAACTCGTCTTTGAGGCAGTGGGATTGCCAAGCAAATGGAGTCTGGCCCAAGCCATGTATGAAGTTTATGTCAATAATGCTTGTGAATGGAAGTAAGCGGTAGATTTAGGTAAATTTGATCGGGCCTCGGGGCGATTGAATCTCGAGTGTGAGAGAAGCTTCGGGGCCCACCTTAAAATCGATCGAGAGATTGAGACTACGCAACCATTTTTCCAAGAGAGTGCTTGCAGGCAGCGTAAGCGTAAGTTTTTGGTAGGTGCAGCCCTTTGGGCTGGTTTGGGCTGGAGGTGTGGTTCCTGGAAGCCACCGAATGAAGAATGGAATCAATCCCGGCATTTCGGATAGCTCTACCCTTACCTTTCCGCAGTGCGGATTTGAAGGTTATGGGTGGGTATATTATCAAAAATGGCGGACCCGAAAGGGGTGAAGGTGATCCTTTCTAACCTTTTGATTACAAACGGGAACTTAATAGTTTCATGAACTTATAACGACACGAACGCTACTGAGAGATACTGAGCGCTACGCTTGTAGACAATCGTGGGCCCCAAATGGGCCCTAAATCGTAGGATGACTGTGCCAATGGACTCCTAATTGTGCCATTTTTAATAGCCTACTTAGGCACAAAATGGCATGATATAGGTATGCCCTCTTTTACCCTAGACCAGGTCTTGACCAAGAGTTTAATCGAGCTCCAGAAGGCCTTTCAAAATAAGTGGAATGAACTGAAAGATCTGCCTGAAGAAGAACTCCTGGCCATTCATCGTTATGCTCGGATCAGCATGATCGGTGCGTCCACCCGGATTGAGAATGCCGTGCTGACCGATTCGGAAATTAATTGGTTGGACACGATCTTGAGTAAAGATGGCAAGACGACTGCGTTTCAAACGAACCGGGACAAGATTGAAGCAAAGCTATCGAAAGACCGCGAGCGAAGCATTGAGGAAGTCGCCGGGTGTCGGGCTATGCTCGCCATTATTTACGAGCAAGCGAAGGACATGTGCCCTTTCACTGAGTCGGAACTTCGCGGTCTTCATCAGGAGTTACTGCGTTTTTATCCCAAGGCGAAACATTATAGTGGTCGATACAAGACTGCTCCGAATTCCGTGGTCGAGATTGACCGGGTGTCGGGTGCTCAGAGAGATGTACTAAAGACCGCCGAGGCGGGCCCCATCACTGACGCTGCAATGGCCAGTCTTTTTGAATGGTACAATCAGGCACTTGCTGATGAACCGTGGAGCATCCCTATCGCCTGCGAGTTTGTATTTCGGTTTTTGGCGATCCATCCATTTCAGGATGGGAATGGACGATTGGGACGAGGCCTTTTCCTTCTGACGCTTCTGCAGTGCCCCGATGAACATGTTGCCTTCGTCTCGAAATACCTTGCGATTGATCGGCAGGTCGAGCGGCACAAGGAAGATTATTACCTTGTTCTGCAGCGATGTTCAGATGGAAAGTATCGGGGCGATCCAAAGAAATATAAAATTGAATACTTTCTTCAGTTTATGATCAAGATTCTGCGTGATGCGCTGAAGGACATCGATCTTTACCGAGCAAAATATCAGAACTTTAGAGAGCTATCTCCTGCGGCGTTGAAAGTTTTTGAGTGTTTCAGAGATGAGCCTGAGACGAGACTGCAGACTTCGGATCTGGTCGAAAAGACCAAGCTGCCGCGTCGAACGATTTCAAATGCGATTGAAATGTTGCTTAAGAATAAGTTCATTCAGAAATATGGGCAGGGGCGAGGGGTTCGGTATCAGATTATTTTTTAAGAACACAGCTCTCAAAATCAAGGTCGACTGGAGAATATATGACGGCAACGTGCGCGATACTATCGAAACAGGCAATTACATTTTCCTGTGATTCATTCATTACGAGTCTCAACTCTAATGGTGACTTGATCATTGAGGAAGCCCAACAATCTAAGATTTTGAAATTAGAGAGGCTTCATGCTGTCATTGGGTATTGGGGGTTGGCACGCTATGGAACGTGGAAAACTCGCGACTGGTTAAATGAGCAGGTTAGAGATTTGACAATGCCAAATACCTTGGAGTTGTGGTCAAAAGAGCTTTCCGTTCGTCTAGACCAAAAACTAAGATCATTGTCAAATCAAGCATGGAGCTACGGCATCGGAATTCACGTTGCTGGTTATGAATCCTTTGAAGGTGAACTGCTTCCTGAAATGTATCTAGTCACAAACTATTCTGGAATTTCTGAAACGGGAGGTTACAGTGTTGGTAATGAGATGAGTGCAACCAGAAGAACATATTTCGACTCAACCGGCGGTCAGCATCCAAATGTGTATGAACATGGAAATCCTCAATATCGAAATGCAATGAAGACCTTCTTTTCGGAACGCAGGTGGATGCTGTTTAACAATGGTGATACGCCATTATTTGGAACGATTGCAAATGGAATTGGGCGCGCAGTGAACCTTGCGCTTTCGCGTGGAAATTTGGATAGAAGTAGTCCAATGGAAACTCAGCGAAATTATGCGTTCATGGTAATTAGGACGGTGTCGGAGTTTGAAAGGTTGTTTTTCAGAGAGGATTCGCGTGTGGTTGGAGGTCGTCCTCATGACATAACAGTCTTACCAGACAGGACATACTTTTCTTCAAGCGGGGATTGAGACTACTTAAATTTTGTTAGGCACAAGTTAGCGATTACATCTACGAACAACTTCTTCAAATGGTAGCTTACGCGCACCATCCCGAGCAGATTTTCCGAAAGTTGCATCGTGCTTTTCAAACCATGCTTTTAGTTGGGGAAGTTCAACGTTCAGAAAATCATTGAGTTTTACAACTCTTACTTTATGACCTGCTTGAATTAGTTTTGGATCGTAACCCGCGTTAATGTGGAATTCGTGTCCAAATAAAAAATCAGACGGACTGAGGTGACAGTTTGGAAAGCTTTCTGGTTCAATCCAAGCAACTGATCCCTGTGCCCGATTCATTACTTGGAGGCATTCGTCACAAATTGTTTTTCTCTTGAAAGTAAAAATAGAGAGCAATGGCTCCCCAATGTTTCTGTAAAGATTTTTCACAGTTATTTTAAACTTCTCACGCCCGCTCTGATCCCCTTGACCTGTGAGAATCCAAAACAAAATGATCGCAATAGTTAGAGAAAAAATAATAATTCCGGAGATGATGTAACCATTCAGCCCCGAGTTTTGCCCCAAAACAGCCCCAACCAATTGAAATAAATCTCCCATTATCAACAGGGAAAAGCCAACAGGTGTTAAAAATGCGACAACTTTTTCCTTATTAGTGTCCCCCATAAGAAGATCAACACTTGGAGCCGACCACATAGAATAGACTTCGCCCTGATGCTTTGAAAGCACTTCTGCCGCACTTTGTTGCTCACCTTCAATCGAATCAAAAGCCGAACGATATATTAGGTATCTTCAATGAGCATGTTTCTACATTCTCTGCATTGGTCATACAAGGCGAAAATCGAGAGCGCATTATTTCTTCTGTGGCTTTGAACTTCACGGCGTTGCAGGTCCTCTTTGATTGGATTCAAACCGTTGCACCACAATGGCGCGAAAAATTTCAAGAAAAATTTATAGAACAGAAAACCCACCTTGTGGCGCTTGCCTCCACACAGATTCAACGGGCAACTGAATTGATTCCAGCTAATTCCTTCCTCAGTGCGCTTTCAGAAGTCATTGCGAGTGGGCGAGCACAAATTATAGAACTAAAGTCTAAGGATTCGGAAAACTTTGCCACTGTTTCTACTATTCCAGTCGTCGCATATACAAGTCCTAATCATTTTGGATCGTATTTAGTAATTCCTGGTACGGCAACAGCTCTCGCCCGGGAGCACTTGGTGAAATCGAATTCGAACCTCGATTTTTCTACGAAAGCGATTTCACGGAGTCTCTTTCGTGGCAAACATCTCGTCGAGTACGATCAGGGGCGCCTACAAAAGAAAATCCGAATACCTGCGGTTGGAACCGTTGATGTCTGGGTGATAAAGAAAGGTAGTTTGTTTCAAGAAACAGAAAACGAAGTAGCTCAACCTTTCAAGGGCTCGGCCACACAAGATGAACAAGAAGGGTTTAGTGAAATTTTATGAGGGAGCTCTTGACTCCAACACCCGGCCCCCCTCAACCTGACCCCCAGTTCTTTGAAAACCAGCTCCTAACATACAAGCAAGCCGCTCAGTATCTTTCAGTATGTGAATCCTACCTTCGCCGCCTCAAGAGTAAAAAGCTCATTCCTTTTGTCTTGGTCAGCGATCGTGGGATTCGGTTTCGTGTCAGTTCCCTCAATCGCTGGATCGAGAAAAGAGAAGTGACGTGAAGAAAGTAAAAGAAGAACCTACCCAATACCCCGGCATCTACAGAGTTTTGAATCTGAATGATGCTGGGAAGTGGGTAGAGCCCCTACGAGGGAAGAAGTTCAAAGCAAGGCGGTACGAGACGCTAACAAATGGTAAAACTCGCAGGGCTAAGCGTAGCTTTAACACTATTGCCGAAGCAAAGGTCTATCGAGCGGGTTGTGCGGTCGAAGCCAGTGAACCTAGTCCCATCATGGTAGTGCCTCAATCATCAGAAATGACTTTTGAGGAACTGCTTGAGACGTGGGTTAAGAACTGGCTCCCATCGGTAGATATTGCTACCCAGCTTCGTTACAAAAAATATCTGAAGCACTTTGGATATTTTTTAAAAATGAAAGTGGCCGACATTCAGCCTGATCATATCGATGCTTGGATTGCTTTCGTCAAACGACCTGAGTATTTGGCTACGTGCCATTCCACCCGGTGCAGCTACGAACACGAGTTCAAGGTGCTGAAGGCGATAATGAACTATTACTGCTCACGCCGTAATCGTAATTACCGCCTGCCGTTTCTGACGGATCATCGAAAGATGCTCAAGGTTAAAGAAAAAGCTGTTGTGAACAAGGATCTTAGTCTTGAGCAATTCAACTCATTTGTTCAGGAGCTAAAGGCCTTATGCTGGGGGACAAAATGGGAAGCCATTTACTACCTTGGTATTATGCAATACGCGATCTATTGCCGAATCCAAGAACCAGCAGCACTTCACGTTGAAGATTTTGATTTGGTGAATAATCGACTTGAAATAAAACGTAAGGTGCAATGGCTGCGAGCAAAGGGTCATAAGGATCAAATCGTCATGGGTTTAAAATCTAATGGCGGAAAAATCTTTAGCCCCATTCCTGAACTCGCGGTGCAAGTCCTCAAGGAATGGATGCTTCGATCGGGAGTTCGCACGGGTCTCTTGTTTCAAATCGACGGTGAGATCATTGCTTACCGCCAGATTCAATTCAAATACGACCAGGCACTTAGAAATGCAAAGCTGCCATTTACGGCGACGCACATTTTGAGACACGCTTCGTTGACCGAGGCGTATTGTTCGACGACCAACATTCTCGCAGTCAAAAAATTTGCGGGTCATTCGAGTCTTAAGACAACCGAGAAATACGCCAAAGTCCGTGATGAACAAATGATCGAAACCCAACATAAGATGGACGAGAAACTCAAATCCATCTTGAAGTAAAAACCAATCGTAGGCCCCAAACGGGCCCCAAATCATGAAACTGGACCGCCACAAATGAAAAAAGCCTCGTTTTACCGAGGCTTTTTCACTTTTTACAATCGTAATGGCGGACCCGAAAGGGTTCGAACCTATGACCTCCACATCCGTAGTGTGGCGCTCTAATCCAACTGAGCTACGGGTCCGCATGTATGAGAGCGTTCGAGTCTACAATATTTGAGAGCTTTTATCAATTTGATTTTCTTGGGTAAGTTTGCGAATCTAGTGCCATGTCGGTTCGTAGATTTAAAACCTTTTTGCTCGCTCAACCATTGGTTATCATGTTGATTTTTAGCATGAGCTGCGATGGTATCTCTACCAAGGGGCCAGTGAGCAGTTGTGCATCGAGTACTGCGGTCATCCAAGTGCTGGATAGCGGCATGAAGCTGATCTGTGGCTGTTCAGAGCCCGGAAACCTGGTTTATACCCATGGAGCGCAATTTACCTGTACGGTTTCGGCCGGAACTACGGCTGAATTCATCTATTCCGGAATCCAGCAGCCCCATAGTGTCTCGATCACCGGCGTGATTTCCTTTCCTGAACGCACTCCAGATAGCAGCAACTTAAACCAGGTCGATGCCATTCCGCTCAATTCGTCGGGGCATTTTACCTTTAGTGACGCGGTGACTGGCACTGGCGGCACTTTTATTGTACTTTAATCGAAAGGATCAAACTCATGTTCAAACAAAACGTAGGATGCATTGACAGTTTTTTAAGAATTTTTAGCGGAATTTGGCTTACTTATGCCGCCATTCAGGGCTTGGTCGGCGGGTGGGGTTTTCTCGGAATCGTCCTGATCATCACCGGTCTTTCTCGTGTGTGCCCGCCTTACGCCATGATGGGTTTCAACTCAAATGGTTGCAAGCACGAAGCAAAGCATTAAGCCCTCTTAATTATTCAACTATTGTTTAATTGATTTAAGTGACCCGTTTCGATAAAATATTCCTATTATGTTTTCATCGCTCACCGGGCACCCCAAATCCATCTTGTTTTTCGACCAACCTGATCGTCTCGAGTTTTTCATCCGTTCGGGCATCCTTACGTTTCCGTGCATGATGAGCTTTTTCTCGGGTAAGAGGGCTGATGCCCTGGCCCGAATCGAACGGCAGGAGCCTGATATCCTGGTTTCAAGTTTGATCCGTCCCGATGGAACCGCAATCGACCTTTTGACCGACCTCAAGGCCAGTGCTCGAGGGTTGATTCCTTCGATATTTATCGGTGTGGCTGAAGGCGATATTACTCCGGCACAAGTGCTTAAATTCGGGGCTTTTGACGTACATGAAGATGCTACCGCCATTCCCGAGCTTTTAAAAAAGGTGGGGCTTGCGGTGCAGGGTTCTGATGAGTTCATGAGCAAGATGAAAGCCCAGTCGCCAGGAGGCAAGAAAGACCTGCGAGCGGATCACGATTTGAAACCGCCACTGAAAGAAGTGGTGGATGAAAAAAAGGCCGCCATTTCGAAGGGTGAATAAAAGCCCATACC
>CAIKYX010000144.1 GCA_903831745.1 Oligoflexia bacterium | reverse complement strand
TTCAAAACTTCTTTATGCCCAGCCAAAAGCTTTTACGAAAGACAAGAATCGGAGCCAGGATCAAAAAGGAATATGAATCTGCAAGAACTCCGTATCAGCGATTGATGGACTCTCCTACGCTGAGAGAAGTTCAAAAAAATGCACTCCGCCAAAGAAAGGCAGTGTTGAATCCCTTTCACTTGCAAAAAGAACTACAGTCTAAACTCGAAGAGTTCGAAGAGCTGCTTAGAAGACGGAACACTGGGCTCATCGCAGCCTGACCCCCTTCAAAGCTAGCCTATCCTTCAGTTAGATTCCTTGATGAGCTAATACGTTGAGCCTATAAAATGAATTCAATAGAAACCTAAGGAATGTTCAGCCAACTTCATCCGTATTGCATTGACCCAGCCTAAAGCTACCTATAAACCCACTCTGAATGCTTGTTCGAGCCTTACGTAACTCACTTCTCATACTCATCATTAGTTTCGCGCTGTCGCCCCCTGCCCACCCCGACCTCACTCAATGCTCAATTCTGCTGATTAAAGAAATGGCTCCCGATGACGGAGAACCTCCCGAACTTTCGGATTTTGTGGCTGCGCTCGAGAACTATCAGGGCAGAACGCTCGAACTGAAACAGGCACGCTCGTTGAAGACCAATCTCACGGCCCGGGGTTTTGATTGTGGCCGACTCTCGGGATACGACTGCCTGAAGAAACTAAGCCGGCTCAACGTCAAACGCATTTTGGGAGATTTTTCTGTCAAAAGTGCGCTCGCGCAAAATCCAGAGATTGCAAGCGTCTACGAAAAACTAAGCACCTGGCGCTTGCGTACGATTCACAATTCGCACCATCTCGATCACAAAACTTCGATTCCGATTTTTAGCTCAGATCAACTTCTTTCTTTGGGCTTACGGGGCGGTCGCAATACCGGCGGATTTTCAGAATGGTTGGGTGGAGCCGATCAGGTTTTTTTCTTTGCAGACTTCATGAGTCCGCAAACACCAGATGATCTCGCGAGGATGAAATCGCCCTATGGAGGAAAAGTCGCGTCTTTGCTTGAGGATTATGCACGAGAGCGTGCGTGGGTTTCGCCGTTCATCATGACGGAGGATGAGTTTTCGGAAGCCGCGCGAGCAATCAAAGGTTGGAATTGGTATCTCAGGGCAATCGACAAAACAAAAGATTCGAATTTAACGAGAAACTGGAAAGTCTTCGCGAAGCAGGCGCTTGATCAACTTGATTTTACCGTTTCGGATTTTGAAGAATTAAATCGTGCCCTCGTCATCCAAAAACTGGTTCAACTTAAAAAAACCAGACCAGCAGAATTCAGACTTGCACTTCAAGGCTTTGCGCTCTCAGAAAGAGAACTCAAACTCCGCGCGAATCAGGGCATTCTTGCGGCCTATGCCAAGGTCATGAGTTATTCGAGTCCCGGTGGTTATTTTACTTTCGGCAGCCGATCAAACCTCAGTTGGGAAGTTAAAGTTCCCGTAGCGGTGCCTCCCGAAGGAGTTCAAATCTTTTCAGGTTCCGGACGCTAGCGAAGTGATCCTCTTACTAGTCTTTCTTAATCAACGCACCTAGAATTCCGCCGATCGCGCCGGCGGCCATATCCCCTCCCGAATCTCTTCCTACACTCGGAAGGTACGGAATCAGTGAATGGGCAAGTTTCGGAAGAGCAAGTGACTGGATATAGACCACACCTGGCCCCGTCAGATGTGCGAACCAGAGTCCTTCGCCCGAAAATAAAATAGACTTAAATCCTTTTACCATTTGAATGTCGTAGGTAACCGTAGATTCGAATGCAGCAAGTGAACCCGTCTCGACCCTGAGCGATTGTCCCGCTTCAAGGTGAAATTTAATACAAGTGCCCCCAACATGAATAAATGACTTACCCTGCCCTGTAAGAGATTGCAGAATAAAACCGCTACCACCAAATAGACCTGCACCAAAACTCTGCGTGGTCGCTGCGGAGATCTGAATTCCTGGGTCGGAGCAAAGAAACACATTGGGCTGACACAGCCATCCCAATTGGGGAGTAACGTCCAGCTCTTGAATCTTTCCGGGCGAGGGAGAAGCAAAAATTGCTTTGCCTTTGGATTGTGCGGCAATCTCATTCACGAAAAAACTCGACCCACCAAGAGCCCGCTTCACACCACTCATGAAGCCACCGCCGGTATGGGTATCCAGTTCGAGCCCATCCGTCAGAGCGAGCAAGTGCCCAGTTTCAGCAATCACTTTTTCTCCTGCTTCGAGATCGCAAACTACCGCCTGTAAATCCGAACCTACAATTTGATATTGAGCCATGAATAAAGCGTATCAGGAATTAGGTATCGCTGTAAAAAAATCAATGCACCTTATACACTACCGAGGCTGCCGAATCGATCGTATAGAGATTTCCCGAAGCATCAACCGAAACTCCAACACCAGTTCCGATCCCGGCAACTTGATAAATAAAGCCGATCGTCAGACTCATTCCAAATCGAACACCGGTTTGATTCGCGATCATTCGCACGTTTTGGTTATATCCATCGGTGATATAGACATTGCCTGCGGCATCGACTGCAATTCCGTTAGTCCAGCCGATATGCGCACTCGTTGCAATTCCACTGTCACCATCTGCAATGCAATAAGAGGCATTATTGCAGCCGTAAGGAAGCACGCCCCCTACTCCACCGATGGTATAAATATTACCAGCAGTTTTCATGACGCCAAACGAACTTGCATTCGTCGCTGCCACCATCCGAATAGCCCGGTTCACTTGATCGGCAATATAGAGATTACCATTTGAATCTACCGCAACTGAATACGGATGATCGAGGCTAGCACTTGCTGCCGGACCATTGTCGCCCGAGAACGCGGCACTTCCGTTACCCGCATAAGTAGACATGATTCCACTAGACGAAACTTTTCGTACGGAGTTACTTTGAGGAGTCGCAATAAAAACATTACCCGATGAATCTACAGCCACACCGAAGGGTGGCATCATTCGGGCACTCGTTGCAGCGCCTCCATCACCTGAATTTCCATTCACTCCCGGAGTTCCGGCGATAGTGCTAATGACACCGCTCGTGTTTACTTTTCGAATAACCACGCTATCCATGTCAGCAATATAGACATTCCCTGAATTATCCACTGCAACCGCAGATGGGCTCGAAAGTTTTGCGCTCGTTGCCGCTCCACCATCACCCGAAAATCCATAAACTCCATTTCCTGCGAACGTTGAAATGATTCCGGATGGAGTAACTTTTCTGACCACACTATTAAATGTATCGGCGACGTAAATATTTCCCGCGGAATCAATCGCACCGCCATATGGATGATTGAGCATCGCGCTCGTCGCCGCTCCGCCATCTCCCGAATAGCCTGCAGTCCCTGTTCCGGCGTAGAGACTGACGACTGCAGTACTGGTGGTAGCACTTGTTCCCGTACCAGTAGAAGCACCCGTTCCTGTGCTCGTAAAAACTCCTGTTCCTGTACCAGTAAAAACGCCAGTACCGGTGCTTGTGGTTCCGGTCACAATTGAACTGGATTCAGGAACGATTCCCGAAGGGGGCAACGCATTGGCAACAAATTGAGCGGCAACATATTGATGAGAACCGCAGTTTTGAAACAGACAAAATACGACGATCAGAGATGAGGCGCTTGCCCAAAAATGCTTAGATCGGCGAAGACGACGAATACGAACAACTAGCCTTTGAATCCTCATACGAACCCCCTCAATGAATCGACATTACCCCTAACATCGATTTTACTTCACAATAGGTGACTAAAAAAGTTAATTAATGACACCCTCTCTTTTCTTCTCAAGAGTTAGAGGGTCTTATCAATCTTAGCATAAGTTAAATAGTTATCATTTAATGGTGTAATTAAGCTACCACCGCACTAGGCATTTTTTGTCACCACCCCGACAAAAAAAGCCAACGTTCTCGGCAAAACACATTGGCACCAACCTTGCGAAATACTTTGGTAAGGCTAGGAGGCCCAAGAATGAAACCACAAGTATCCCCATTTACTTTTTCTCAAAATGTTCCCCGATTAATGAAGACCCTCTTCTTTTTTTCAACACTTCTCATGGCGAGCGCCTGCGGAAGCAAAGAGTCCAATCCGGCTCCGGCGCAAAACAACCTACCTGAAGTGGGTTCGAGTCAAAACGGGGTGGTCATTAAATCGCAAGCTCTGATCAACTTAACCACCGACGCACCGAGCTTGGCTCAACACCTTTTTCGGGCATTTTGGTCGGTCGCGTATGCTGCGAGTGGTTCGACCACGGTGACAGTAGTGAATGCCCCGAACACCACCATGACCCTTGATACCAGCGCATGGAATCCTCCCACCATCAAAAATGCTGTTCTTGATTTTGGATATCTCACCATTTCATCGCTTTTCGATAATAATCTGAATGTGTGCGGACCTTCCGGAAACTCAAAGTGCAAAAACGCGGTCGTGCAAATTTATTCGACCGGGCCCGCCGGAGCGGGAATGTGGAACTCGGTTGATGCATACGGCGCGCCGATTACCGCAGGACTCGACAGCTCAACTCCAAGTTCGGTAAACTTAAATGTCGCCAACGCGGCAACACTCGAAACCACTCCGATTGCTGCCAATCTTCACGTGTGGAGTAATACTGGATTTTTGCCAGCCCCGAGGTATGACGTCAAAGTCGATTTCTCGAATGCAGGCGCCGGATCATATACCACTACTCTCGTGATTCAATATGGCTTAAGTCAGTAGTCAGCATCAGACTGCGGCCATGCGGCTTTGCCGCTAGCAAGCAGCTGGAACATGCCAGCTTTATCCAAAATACAAAACGGCCGCGGAACCAAGAGTTCCGCGGCCGATCTAATTTTTTTCCTCTGTGAATCAGTGAGATGTTTTGTTGAAAAAATGCTCACTTCAGTACCTGTAAGGTGGCAAAGCCACATTGGCTGTGAATTATACGTGTGCCATTCCAGCTGCTAAAAGCGGCAAAGCCGCATTGTACGCAGCCTTATACTTGAGCTTACGCTTTCTTGGCTTTTGCTTCCTGATGCTTCTTGATCAACTCATCTTGCACGTTACGTGGTGCAGGAGCGTACTTCATGAATTCCATCGTAAACTCACCCTTACCTTGGGTGGCAGAACGAAGGTCAGTCGAGTAACCGAACATATCAGAGAGTGGAACTTCTGCTTCGATGACTGCGTAGCCATCTTGGGTTCCTGAATTCACGATCACACCACGACGTTGATTCACTTGGCCCATCACTGAACCTTGGAACTCTTCGGGAGCAGAAACTTCGAGTTTCATGATCGGCTCGAGTACGACTGGAGTCGCACGCTCGTAGCCTTCACGGAAAGCCATCAAGGCAGCAGTCTTAAACGCTTGCTCGGATGAGTCGACCGCGTGAAAAGCTCCGTCATCGATCACACAGCGAACGCCGACAATCGGAAACCCGATCAAACGACCTTCTTTAATCGCTTCTTTGAATCCTTTATCGACTGCTGGAATAAAGTTACGCGGAATCACACCACCGGTGATTTCATCTACGAACTCATATTGAAGAACTGCATCTGCCGGAAGGGGCTCAATGTAACCGCCTACACGGGCAAACTGACCGGATCCACCCGTTTGCTTTTTGTGAGTATAGTTGAATGTACCCTTGGCTTGAATGGTCTCGCGATACGCCACTTGCGGTTTACCCACAACCACTTCACACGCGTACTCGCGCTTCATTCGCTCGCAATAAATTTCGAGGTGAAGCTCGCCCATTCCACTGATGATGGTTTGGTTTGATTCTTCATCGCGATGAACGCGGAAAGTCGGATCTTCTTTGGTAAAGCGGTTAAGCGCTTTAGAGAAGTTGGTCTCGCCCGTTTTATCTTTTGGCTGAACTGCGAGTGAAATCACCGCGTCTGGTACAAACATCGAAGTCATCGAGTACTTGATGGTTCCGTCAGTGAACGTATCTCCTGATGAACACTCAACACCGAAAAGCGCGACGATGTCGCCAGCGCGTGCGTGCTCAACATCATTCATTTCATCAGCGTGCATGCGCACGATGCGCGGAACTTTTACCCGCTTTTCATTGGTACTATTGACGATGAAATCGCCCTTATCGAGCTTACCCTGATAGCAGCGCATGTAAGTAAGCTGTCCGTAACGTCCGTCCTCGAGTTTAAACGCGAGACCAACGAACGGAAGGTTTGAATCTGACTTCAGAATTACCGGCTCTTCGCTATTTCTCTGATCGAGAGCGACATTTTCTTTTTCAGCTGGGCTCGGAAGATAGTAAGTAACTCCGTCGAGCAGCAATTGAACACCTTTGTTCTTATAAGCAGAGCCTACGAAAACCGGAGTGAATGCCAGAGAAAGAGTTCCTTTGCGAATAGCCAGGCGAAGCTCGTCGACTGAAATATCCTGAGCTGAAAGGTATTTGTCTGCAACTACATCATCGAACTCAGAAACTGCAGAAATCAATTCTTCACGATACTTATCGCACTCAGCTTTAATGTCAGCTGGGATGGCTTCTTCGCGGATGTTCTCACCGTTATCGCCATCAAAGTAGAAAGCTTTCATCTGAACGAGATCGACTACACCTTGAAACTGGTCTTCTGCACCAATTGGGTACATGACCATATGGGCATTGTGACGAAGTTTTTCACGAAGCATTTGTACGCCACGGAAAGGATTCGCGCCAGCGCGGTCCATTTTGTTTACGAAACAAAGACGAGGAACTTTATAACGTTTCATCTGACGGTCGACAGTGATCGATTGTGACTGAACGCCAGCAACCGAACAAAGTACGAGAACCGCTCCGTCCAATACGCGGAGAGCGCGCTCAACTTCGATTGTAAAATCGACGTGGCCCGGAGTGTCAATCAGGTTAATATTGAAACCCTTCCAGATACAATAGGTAGCAGCCGATTGAATGGTAATTCCTTTTTCGCGCTCGAGTTCCATGAAGTCCATGGTCGCGCCGACTTGGTCTTTTCCTTTTACTTCATGAATCGAGTGAATCTTTGAAGTATAAAAAAGGATGCGTTCTGAAAGGGTGGTTTTACCTGAATCGATGTGGGCGGAAATCCCGATATTGCGAATCATTTCGATAGGTACTTTTTCATTGTTTTCAGCCATTTTGAGCTCCGATTGGTTAGGCAACTTTTCCTTGGCATTGGAATCACTGCGATTAGAAATTTTGTTTAAGGCACGAGAGTACCCGACAATTCGACTTCACGCAATAGATTTACTCGAAAACATGTGAAAATATTCGAAATTCAGTTGATCTAAAGTCTCAACATTCTAAGCGGATCCGACTCAAATCATCCCACCTCACATAAAGGTGCTTTGCCAATTATTTCAGATACGGCGGATGGTAAACACATTCCTTGGTTTGTTCATCATAGTCATAACTGATCGGGCAACCCGAAGCGGTGGCTGAAGCCGGCGGATTTGCTGTGGGTTTGATTAATAAAATCCCAAAGGGGTTTCCGACTACTTGAGAATAGCCCTGATCCATTAAACTTTTTACGACGTCCTCGAGATTGCCCGCAACCGTAATGCTTTCACTCTTGGTGGTACAACTTGCGGTGTATTTCATCGGAATTCCAGCGCCGGCATTGACAGTACAAACCTCTGCGCCATAAACGTTTGCGTTCATCACCAGAATCAATGCTAAAATGAATGTTTTCATCCCTCTCCCTCGAATCAATTTTACCGCGAATCCTTTAAGCTGGAGCGATATCTAAAACGTCTATCGCCGCGAGTCAAATAAAATCATTGCAACGCGTCCTCGAACCCAGATTTCAATTCTAAATCCGCCTTTTTTATCCAATACTGGGTGAAATGAGCAAAAAGAAATTACTTCTGTGGGTAGATCTCGAAATGACCGGTCTCGATGAAAACGTCGATAAAATCATCGAAATCGCGGCGTTAATCACCGACTACGAGCTAAACGAAATCGATCAGAAACACTATATTGTTTTCCAACCCGCCGAGGTTCTCGAAAATATGAACGCCTGGTGCAAAGAGCATCACGGAAAAAGCGGACTGACAGATTTGATTCCCACCGGTTGGGAACTCCACAAGGTCGAGCAAGAACTGGTCAACTGGGTCGAATCGCACTTCGGAAAAAAACAAGGCAAGGACGGTGCCGTGCTCGCCGGAAACTCGATTCACAATGATCGCCGCTTTATTGAAAAACACATGCCGGCATTTTCCGCGACCCTGCATTACCGAATGGTCGACGTCAGTTCCTTCAAGGAAGTGTTTCGCGAACGCTACGGCATCAAATACGAAAAGAAGAATGCCCATCGTGCGATCGGCGACATCAAGGAGTCGATCGGCGAACTCAAAGAGTATCTGAGCTACGTCAAACTGCTGGAATAGCTTCTAAATCGGATCAACAATGTAAAGTCGATCCGTTTTAAATTCATAGACGACGTTGCTCGGATCCAACCATCCTCCTGAAGAGCGAGGCCGATGTGCGATTTTCTTGGAATAAAACTTTCCTAGAATATGATCCACTTGCTTTTGAGTGAGCCCCAACCACAGGCCATCGGATTCAACTACAGATACAGGAAGTCCTTCGATCAACTGCATGCGAAGTACATGCTTGGCTTCATCCACCTCAAATACTTCTGGCCAATAGAATCCCGCGAACCATTTCGTTCGCATGATTTTAAGAGCTTGCGCCATCGAGCCTTCTCTAAAAAAATCCTTCACCACTTCAAGGCTTGATCCGTTCTTTACCATATAGACTACGCCTTCGCCTCGCCCGCCCAAGGGCACATCGACCGAATAGGAGTGATCGCCAACAATAATAGCGTCGCCACTCCCATACTTTCTAAAACGATGCTGAAAAGGATTCGCTCTCTTTTCGGCAATCCATTTTAAAACAGCGGGATGCGTGATTTCAGTGATCGACCGTGGCGCACATTTGAAACTCAAGAACCGCGCAATACAATCACAGAACGATGCTTTGGCGCTCGGTGCGCCTAAAAAAAGATTGAGTAGTAAAAATATCGACACAACAAAACAATTCAAAGCCACGACACTTTACCATATCCGACTGATTAGGTCAATATTTTAAATCACTCATTCTCCCTGGAAAACAACCGCATGATTTAAAAGAAACTCGCATTGAATCTTCATCCCGACTCTCTACAAAGGACGAACGCTCTGAACAATTTTAAATTCTACTCAACACTCACCCACCCAAGCTCGAAAAAAAAATCCACTCACTTTCGTTTTCTTTCTTTCACGATTCCGACTTCATTCTGACACCACTCATTTCAATTTTTACCTCTCCTCGCATTTAAGTGCCATACACGTTGGCACGTCGATTGCTATTCATGTCTGTATAAAAGTGTTTCAGAAAGGATTCTGAAGCTTTGCTGGATCCGCTTCACATGTAGAGAGAACACGTGAAGGCCTTCTTCCAGCAGGCTGTGTAAAAAATATTTTTTACATAGAATTTTTTCTACAAAACCAAACAGGAGAGAGAGACAAATGAGAAAACCACTTCCATTTTTGCCTATGCATTGGCGTAAAATCGCAATGCTACAGGCGATTGCAGCAATCGCGGCGATTTCCGCTCAAGCCCAAGGGCTTGAAGTAAAAATCACAGCGATCAATGATGACTATAACCCCAATCACGTGCGTAAAATGCAAGTGCATCCGGGTGACACCATCACACTTTCAGCAGATTTAGAATATCGCGATGCCGACCAAAGCATGGTGGCACAACAATCACCGGTAGAAAACTTCCGCTGGTCTGCCAGCGACAAGATGGCTGATCAAAATCGGGATGTCTGTGATCCAGCAGCGATGAGCGACTGCTTAACCAACTCCAATTTTCAGCTCACTGACTACGGGGTTACATTTTACGTCCCTTACAACATGTCTCGCCAGATTATCCTGAGCGTTTCTTCTTATGATTCTTCTCAAGGATCTGATTATGTTGTGCTCGATAACGTTCAATTTCAGCAACAAACTACTCCGGTGATTCTTCCTCAAGAACCCATCGTCGTAGCTGAATCGTATTCGTACCCAACACTCGATCCAGACTATGCGCTCGCAGGTCAAGGTCGCTGGGTTTATGTCGATGGAGTTCGCTATTTCGTTCCTTATACTTATCATCTCGATGCCGACGGAGACGAATGGGTTCCGTATCGTCACGGTTACTGGTCATATGATTTAGACGAAGGTTACACTTGGGTTTCTTACGACTCCTGGGGATGGATGACTGACCACTACGGTGTATGGCGCCACCACGGTGTATACGGCTGGGTCTGGGCACCATTTGATGGAGACGATTTCCGTTACCACCCACATTGCGTGAGCTGGTTTCACAATGACCATGATGCCGACGATGGATACCTCGGCTGGTATCCGTACCACGAAGGCTGGCACGGTTATCACCATGGTTACGCGCAAGGATTCGATGATGGTTTCGAAGCCGGTTGGGATGCTGCTCACGGCTACCACGGTTACCACAACGGATTCACCGTAGTTCACTACGCTCACGTTCATGAGTGCGACATTCACCAGCATTACATTCGCGGTGACGTAACTCAGTACATCGGACGTGGACACTACGAGCAAAATCCTTACGGTGCTCGAGACAACCGCGATCATCAATTTGTTCGCGGCGTAACCATCGACCGACTTCCACAAGGACACTCTGTCGCGGTTCGCGGAAGCATTCAAGTGCGTAGCTTCACAGCTTCAAGCGATCCTCGTCAAGGCGTTCGCCAAGGAGTACAACAACAGTATGCACAAGTGCACGCTACTATCCGTGATGCTCAGACTGATCGTGGCCGCACCGGCATGACTCGTCCAGTAGCGATCGGAACTTCAGTGTCAGCGCATTCGACCGGAGGAGCCGGACAAGTAGTACGTCCTACTTCTGATGGACGCGGTGTCGTTGCTGCTCCGAGGATCATCGATCAATCCACCGGAAAACCACGCGTCAGCGAAACAGGTCGCCCGGTAACTGCTCAGCCTCAAACTCGCACTCCGGTGCAGGTTCGAACTGGAGCACCAGTGACTAAACCGCCAGTTCAAACTGGACCAGCGACTAAACCACCGGTATTCCACCCGGCACCAGCTCCTGCACCTAGACCGCAGCCAGCACCAGCTCCTGCACCTAGACCGCAGCCAGCTCCGGCTCCTGCACCTAGACCGCAGCCAGCTCCAGCTCCTGCACCTAGACCGCAGCCAGCTCCAGCTCCTGCACCTAGACCGCAGCCAGCTCCGGCTCCTGCACCTAGACC
>CAIKYX010000143.1 GCA_903831745.1 Oligoflexia bacterium | reverse complement strand
GTATTCAATGATTGATGCGATTTCTTCTTCTGTGACCAAGCCCTTGTAGACCGGCATCGAAGCAGGAAAGCCTTCAACAATCTTTGCAGTTGGATTTTCGATTGATTCGCGAATGTAATTGTCATCGACTTTTACTGAAGAACCGTCAGCAAGCTTTACGGTCTCGCCATAAATTCCTTTGTAGCTAGGACCTACGAGTTTGGTGCCGTCGGCGGTATGACAAGCCGTACAGCCTTTGGCTTGAACCAACGCTTTTCCTTTTTCAGCCAATGAAAGCCCGCCTGTAACAGCAGACTTTGCTTCGCCAGGACCTGCGTCGCCCAAAAAGTTTGCGCGATAACCAGGAAATGATGGATCCGCAGGCAAAGAATCGACGTCGATTTTCTTTCCGCCAAGCCAGTCTTTCCACTGAGGGGCCGTCAGAACAATCACTCGTCCTAACATTCCTGAATGGGCAGTTCCGCAATACTCGGTACAAAATATTTGATGAATTCCCGGTACTTTTGCTTCAAACCAAACGTGGGTATACATCCCCGGAACCACGTCTTGTTTTACGCGAAAGTTAGGAATGAATAGACTATGAATCACATCTTCTGAAGACATGATGACTTTTACCGGACGGTCGACCGGGACATAAAGATCACGGATCGAAGTGGTTCCGTTATTGTAAACGAATTGCCACATCCATTGTTTACCAATGGCACGAATTTCCATGGCGTCTGAAGGCGCGTGAACCATGTCACGATAAACCACCCAGCCCCACCAAAAAATAATCATCACTAAAATTGTAGGAATCACGGTCCAAACAATTTCGAGGCCGGTGTGGCCATGAATGTATTTTGGTTTCTTATGTACTGATTTTCGGTATTTGATGGCGAAGAAAATCATGGCGCCGATAATGCCCACGAAGAAAACCAAACTTAACCAAATTAAAAACCAATACAAACTATCCCATGAAGCTGCCACATCTGTTGCCGCAACCGGCAATGTCGCCGCCTGTGCACTCAATCCGAAGAAGCCAATTATTAAGCTAAGCAAAAGCCTTCTCATTTACGCTTTCCTTTCCTTTTTCCTTTGTCGTGTCCAAAAAACTGCAAGGTAACCGCCGAGGAGGGCAACCGTTGTTGCTGCCCCGGCCTGCATCATCCGAATCACTTGAAGGCTGTAACCCCTTAAAGATGGCTCGTAATGATAACAAAACATTAAAATTCGATCAAAAACCGTCCCAATTTTTCCGCGCGAAGCTTCTAATAACGCTAAACGCAGATCCCGAGGGCGATATTGAATTCCGTAAAGATAACGAGAAATCTTGCCTTCGGGAGTGAGAATAAAAGTCACTGCCGGATGAGCGTATTGTTTCTCGACTTTGTCATAATTGAAAGAGAATCCTAACTGGTCGGCCACAGATTGAATCTGAACCGGCTCGCCCGTGAAAAACTGCCAGCCCGCCATTGCCGCAGCTGAATCGCGGCCGGGGCCAGGTGCTCCGTCAGCAACATAATCTTTAATATAGGTTTCACGCTTGGCCTGAGCCATTTGAACCGTGTCTTTTGGGTTAATGCTGACGGTAATGACGTTAAATTCTTTACCAATCGCCCAATCCAGTCCCTTTAGGCCACCCAATACTCCATTCAAAACCATC
>CAIKYX010000142.1 GCA_903831745.1 Oligoflexia bacterium | reverse complement strand
TTTTTATTAAATTTTGAAAATTGAATTAATCCTCCTTGGGTTCAAACGTTGGACGAAACTTGTTTTGTCCGCTACCATGCAAAAATGAAAAAAATTCTGGGTAGTTCTGTCTTGTTTGTTCTCTTTCAATCCTCTGTGGTTCTCGCTCAAATCCCAGTATCGACTACGACGCCAGTACCAGTGCCTGAGCCCCTTAAATATGTTTCGACAGTGAATATCGAATTTGTAAATGAGTTGCCGCTTCAGCAATATGCGCTTTCACCGGGTGATGATCGTACCGACGTCATCTATCGCTCGGTGGTGAACATGAAATATGAAACCCTGGATATTTTCAGGTGCTCTGTCGAAGGTTCAGTGAATCTTGCAAATGACAAGCTTGCAACAAAAGCTTCATCTCTGAGCATTCCAAAAGGCGCGATTTATGAAGGTAAAACTTCGATTACCGGTCTGAATACATTGATTCAAAACGAAGTAAGTGATTCGGGCAGTTTGTCTTTTTCAGAAATGCTTACGGCAAAAAGCACAGTGAGTGCCGAGCTTTTTCATCTACGCATGTATTGCGTGTTGATGATCCTTCCTGATGATTTGGCGAAGGCCAAGGTATTGTCTGGCGAAGATCGTGATCTCGAAGGAAAGTACCTCGACAATTTATTGCTTCAGGGTAAAAAATTGATCTCCCAATTCATCAAGATCACTATTTTACCTTAGTTTTCATAAGAAGCTATTCTACCAGCGATTTCGAAAACCAGCGTTCGACCACTTCTTCGCCAAGTTCGTCATATACGAAATTTAAAAAGCGCTCGAGATTGGTTTCGGCGTCGAACTCGCCTTCTTTGAAGTTCGGAACGATGTCGGGTAGGTGGTGGTAGTATTCCCCGAAATAATTTTCGCAAAAATCCATGTAATCCTGAGTGTAAAGCAAAAAGACGTGCCAGATCAGATCGACCTCTTTCATCTCTTCATCCATGATGAAGATAAAATCGTAGGCTTCGTTTTTCGGAAATTCTTTTCTCAAGTCCGAATGGCGTTTCGAGGCCCAGAAGAAACGAAGTAGGTCCGAAAAAATTTGGTCTGCGTTTGCGGCATAGGCAGGAAGTTCTCGTGCAAATCGGCGAACTACGGCCGGGTTTTTGTATTGAAGAAGTTCGTTTAATGGCTTCATGGCTTTTCCTCGGGTTAGGTTCTTAAGCGAGCGGAAGGTTGAATGATTTCCGCCCGCTAAAGAGATCGACTGGATTAGAAGTGATTCTTTACCAGGCAACATTTAGGACGGTATCCTGCAGCGTTTTTTGCCTTCAGGATGCGGGCAATGAGTGATTGTTTCATAAAGTTCTCCTTCTCTAGGATAAAGCTATGCGGCAGGGGCTCTGATTAGAAATTGATAGAGTGAGGTAATATGATAGGGCCAGACCTATCGATCTTTATCGGGCTGCGATTTGAGGTAAAGATCGAGTGCTTCTGCAAGTACCTTTACCGCTTGGTCGATTTGCTTTGAGTCTATTTGATAAACGCGCCTGGTCATAAAATTGAGAATAAAATCGGAAGCAGAAATGAGCATCGTTAGTCCTTCGAGCTCGTCCTTCGAAATTTTCTTGGTCTTGGTAAATTCGCTAAACGCCGTTTGAATCATCGGGTTTCTCTGTTCGATGATTCGTGATTTGACCATTTCTGCCACCTCGGTATCGACGAAGGCGCGTGAAGTGGCAATTCGCATGGATTGCTCCTTCTGCGAAATCTGGTCTTCACTTAGCTTAAAGAACTGCAGCAGGGCTTGCTCGAAATCTTTGGCTTCGCTCAAGGTTTCAATTCCGTTGGCGGGGCAGGCGTGCTTTGATTTCATGACCGTCTGAATGGATTCTTCGTCTTTTAGTGCAGCGACGAGTAATCCCTCTTTTCCGCCGAAGTAGCGAGCAATCAGGGCTTCATTGACTCCAGCCGCCTTTGCAATTTCGAGCGTGCGGGTATTCTCATAGCCTTTTTCTGCAAAGAGTGAGCTTGAGGCCCTGAGGAGCTTTCGCTCGGTCGCTTCGCGGTCTCTTTTTTTGCATGCTTCGAATTTCTTTAAAAAAACCATAATTAAGTAATTGACTACATACTTACAGATCGGTAGTTTTATTGCAAATGCTAATTCTTACTTTTTTATTGGGCTCAATTTTACCGAATGCTTCAGCAAATAGCCTCAGTCTTGCAGAATACCTTGAGCAAGTAACCCGTCAGTCGCCTGCAGTGGCTTCAAGTTTGCAGACGATCGAAGGAACATTGCAATCGTCTCAAGAAGGCGATTTGATTACGATGCCCAAGTTTACCTGGCAAGGGTCGATTACTCGAGATGAGCGCCAGCAGATGAGTAATTTTTTTGGGGGTAAGACTCATGCGAATTCGATGACCTTCGGTCTAGAAAAACAATTCGATTTCGGGTTAAACGCAAAAGTCTCTTATAATCTTCTCAATAACGTCACCACTGATCTCACTCCGCTGGTATACCCGAATGGCGAAAATGATTACACGTCAGCCCAGTCTGAACTCGATCTGACCTTGCCGCTTTGGCGAAATTTCCTAGGTCGCGAAACCAAGGCCAGTGAGGCGGTTGCAACAGAAGGCTCGCTTTCGAATCATTATGCCGAACGATTTCATCTAAAACAATTGGTCGCCCAGGCCGAAGGGGTTTACTACCACTTGGCGATCGCCCAAGAGACGGTGCAACTTCTAACCGATGTGCTCGATCGCGCCAAGAAAATCATGGATTGGAACACGAAGCGGGTGAACCAGCATCTTACTGATCGGGTAGATCAACTTCAGGCGCAAGCGGTTTATCAAGGACGCAGACTTGATCTTCAAAATGGGTTAGATGATCAACGAAATGCCCAGCTTGCGTTTAATACTCTGAGAAACAAGGATTCAAGCGAAGTTTCAGAAACGCTGAAGCCCGTTTCCGGCTTGGATTTGCTGACACTCGCCCCTCCGGTCAGGGCAGCAGTTACAGATGACGTTAAAGCTGCCGAGGCAACCGAACGTAAGGCCAATGCAGATAATGAATTGTCATTGCAGAAGGCGCAGCCCGATTTTTCGTTATTCACGAATATCGGATACAACGGGTTGGCGCGCTTCGAATTGACTGCGGTTAACAATTCATTTACGACGAATCACCCGCTTTATGTGGTGGGCGCAAAACTGTCATTTCCACTTTATTTCTGGGAGACTTCCGAGATTCGATCAGGACGGGTCAAGCAACAATTTGCTGCCGAGGCCCTGATGCGCGAGAAAAAACTCGAGAGCGAAACGAACGGGTCGGATCTCTATAAGAAATTCGACGAAATCAAGAATCGTCTCAGGCTTGCCGAAGAACTGGTTCGGCTTCAGGATGAAAAACTCAAGTATGAACGCTATCGTTTTAATCTCGGTCGGACCACCACCTATCAGGTGCTGACGTTCGAGCAGGATTACGCGCAAGCTTTGATCAGCAAACTTCAAATCGAACAACAACTGCTGGCGGTCTACTCGCAGCTTAAAACTTACAGTGAAAATTAATCAATCAAGGAACCAAACATGACTCTCGCCGATTTATCGATCAAACGTCCGATTTTCATTACTTGCGTGGTGGGCCTGATGCTGGCTGTAGGGGCCTTTAGTATCAAGAAATTAGGCGTCGATCTTTTTCCGGATGTAAATTTTCCGATTGTAGTGGTTAACACCGCTTATAAAGGGGCTGGACCTTCAGAAATCGAAACCCTGGTTTCAAAACCACTTGAGGACGAATTATCGACGATTTCGGGCATGAAACGCTTAAGTTCCATCAGCCAGGAAGGGGTCGGAACCATCATTGCAGAATTCAGTCTCGAAACGGATATTAAGTTTGCCGAGCAGCAGGTGCGCGATCGAGTGGGGGGGGCGAAGCACTTATTGCCGAAAGATATTGAAGAGCCTGTGATTCGACGAATCGATCCTTCTGATCAGCCGATCATGATCTTTTCGCTTTCGGCTAAGGATGCTATTTCTGAAGGCGCACTTTTTGATATCGCAGACGACAAGGTTCGCCCCAAAATCGAGCAAATCGATCAAGTCGGACTGGTGACGGTACTGGGCGCGCGCAAGCGACAGATCAAGGTGGCACTCGATGTGGATAAGCTGAAAGCGCACGAGTTAAGCGTCGGATCATTGAATGCAAAACTTTCTGCCACTGGCGAGAATATTCCTGCAGGAAAGTTGTATCAGCCGGGCAAGGAGTTGTTGGTGCGTACCTTGGGCCAATTCAATTCGTTACAAGCGATCGGCGACACCATTATCAATTTCTTTGGTGGCGAACGCAGTCTCAGGGTCAAGGATCTCGCTCGAATTGAAGACTCACTCGAAGACGAGACCTCACGAGCATTTATCAATGGCGAAAAGTCACTCTTTATTTATGTCTACAAACAAAGTGGTGCAAATACGATTGCCGTCTCGAATAAGGTAACCGAACGCTTGGCGAAAATCGGCCCAGAACTCGAGAAGCTTCCGGGACGACCTGAAGTTAAACTCGTGCGAGACGGATCGACTTATATTCGAGCCAACGTAACTGACGTAAAAGAGTCGATCATGATCGGAATTTCGCTTGCGGTCATCGTTGTGTTTTTCTTTCTCGGAAATATCCGCTCGACCATCATTACCGCACTGGCTTTGCCTAATTCGCTCTTGGGTGCCTTCGTACTGATGTGGGTGGCTGGATATACGATCAATCTCATGACCCTCCTTGCGCTTTCACTTGCAGTAGGGCTTTTGATTGATGATGCGATCGTGGTCCGGGAGAACATTTATCGGCATATCGAGATGGGCAAATCTGCTAGGCAAGCTGCCATCGATGGTACCAAAGAGGTTTCGCTCGCTGTCATTGCCACGACCCTTACGGTCATTGCCGTGTTCGGACCAGTTGCCTTCTTAAGTGGAGTCGTCGGACAGTTTTTCAAGCAATTCGGGATGGTCGTTTGCTTTGCCATGCTGATCAGCTTGTTCGATGCTTTGACGATAGCACCGATGCTTTCTACGTATTTCGCAGGCCGTGGAAACCATGCAAAAAAGACTATGATCCTGCAAAAGTTTGATGATTTTCAAACTTGGCTCGAGAACCGCTACGAACAGCTTCTAGGGTCGGTGCTCAAGCATCCGGGACTGGCCATTGCGGTCAGTGTCGCGATCTTCATCATGTGTATGGCTACCGGAAAATTCGTGCCAAAAACCTTTTTGCCACCACAAGATAACGGAGAATTCTCGGTCGACTTCGATTTGCCACCGGGAAGTTCACTGGATGCCACCAATGAAGTAGCTAAAAAACTCGACGAAGCGATTCGTTCGAATCCTGAAGTCGAAGTTTCTGCTTTGACCGTAGGGTCGCAAGATGCGGAATCCAATCTCGGAACTTTTTTCGTCAAGCTGGTGCCCTCCAAACAAAGAAAGTTGAATACTTCTGAAGTGAAGGAAAAACTCAGACAAGAGTTCAAGCCTCTGGCTTATGCCAATCCGAAAGTAAAAGACTACGATGCGGTCGGAGGTGGTCAACGCCCGTTCAATTTGAATATTGTCGGAAACGATGAAGCCCAACTCGAGGAATTTGCACTCAAGGTTGCAGATCGCCTGAAGAAGCACCCTGGACTTAAGGATGTCGATACCAATTTCAGACCAGGAAAACCCGAGCTTCAGTTAGTGATGAAAACCAATTCATCGCGCGAATTGGGAATCAATCCCGCAGTCATGGGTTCCGAAATGAGAAATCTGATTGAAGGAAACAATGTGGCCAAGTATCGCACTAACGGACTCGAGTATGATATCCGCACTCGATTGGTGGATGATCAAAGGAATGTAAAACAGAATTTCAATCGCTATTATGTTCCCAACCTGAATGGCAATTTGATCAAACTCGCTGACATTGCAAATCCGGTAGACAGCGCCGGTCCGTCTAAAATCAATCGTACGGATCGATCGCGCTATATTCAGATTCAGGCGGATATCACTCCTGGAGCGGGTATGGGTGACGTCATGAAAGACATCGATCAGATGTTTGTCAGCGATCTCGCCTTGCCTGCGGGCATGCGCTACGCGTATATCGGTCAGGCTGAGAATTTTAAAGAGCTGGGCGAAAGTATGGCCACGGCTGTAATTTTCGGGGTGCTCTTTATTTTCCTGGTGCTTTCATCGCTCTATGAATCATTCGTTACGCCGTTTACCATCATGTTGGCATTGCCGCTCGCGTTTTGTGGTTCACTCGTGGCACTGGCGATCACTGGCCAATCCTTGAACATCTTTTCAATGATTGGAATCATCATGTTGCTCGGAGTAGCGGTGAAGAACTCGATTCTACTTGTCGATTATGCGAATCAACTCGTGCTTCAAGGAATAGATCGTTCGACCGCGATGATTCAAGCCGGTAAGACCAGGCTTCGTCCGATTCTGATGACGTCGGTTGCTCTGATTGCCGGAACGGTACCCATTGCCATCGGATTGAATGAAGCTTCTCGTCAGCGAACCTCGATGGGGGTCGCCATTATCGGAGGCTTGATCAGTTCAACGCTTCTGACGTTGGTAGTGGTTCCTGCGTCGTTTTCATTCGTCGATCGTTTTCGAATCTGGTCGGGTGCGAAAATGAAGAGAATGTTCGCGGCAGAAAGCTAAGGGGCGAGGCGGCTGATTTTCCAAGAAGTTGCTTCGCGAGTATAGAGAAAACGATCATGAAGTCGGCTGGCACGACCTTGCCAGAATTCGATGCGAATCGGAGTGACCAGATAGCCGCCCCAAAATTCTGGTTTCGGAATTTCATCCGGAAATTGATTTTCGTATTTTTCAAAAACCCTTTCGAGTTCTTCTCTGCTAGCCACCGCTTTACTTTGGTCTGATGCCCAGGCGCTGAGTTGATTGCCTCGAGGTCGGGTCGAAAAATACTGCTTCGATTCTTCTTCGGTGAGTTTTTGAACGGTTCCTTCGATCAGGATTTGGCGATCGAGCTCGGACCAGAAGAATGAAAGTCCAGCGCGCGGATTCGCGGCCAAGTCTTGTGCCTTGTGACTGGTGTAGTTGGTATAAAATCTGAATCCTTGTGAATCAGCGCCACGGAGGAGAACGATGCGTGAAGAAGGTTGGCCTTCGTGACTGACGGTAGACAGGGTCATGGCAATTGGATCATTGACCAACGAAGTGTGCGCTTCTTGAAACCACTTGTGAAACTGTTCGATCGGATCTTGAGCCAGATCTTGCAGATCAAGGCTGCCGCGCGTGTACTCTCGTCTGAGTTCGAGAATTGATTTTTGAGTAGAGTCAGTCACCCCTTAGTAATAACGTCAGGTAATTGCGAGTGTCAATCCTCATCTTCAAGATAATAGACTTCGGATATCGGAGGCGTGGGTAGGTAGCGTTCGGTCAAACGGCCCAAGTAAATCAATTCATCACCCGGATCACCCGGAGGGCCCTCGACTCCCGCTTCAATGGCTTTGACTTTGTCGCTATCCATTAATTCGGCTGCGAGCGAAAGGACGCTTCCAATCGTTGCTCCACGAGAAACGAGTGAAAACGGAGGAAGGTACTGTATTCCTAATCCCCGTATCGTGCCTTTGCGGAGTGCCACTTTTCCGGCCCATCGAACCGGACCGATTTTCTGAACCCAGTCCATGAGACGTTTTGTCTTCGGATCCGGTTTGACGATATTGGCGTTCATCAGTCGAATCACCAGATTTCGGGCAAGATTGATCATGCAACTTTTTTCATCAAAACCGAACTTGAGTTGTGATTCGAGGACTCCGTCGCCGTTTTGGTCGCAGCGATTCATCATGCTTTCGATCAGGATGGATGCCAGTGAAAGAAAATCAATTTCATAAGTTTGCAGATCATCCCGACCTTTATCCGGGCTATCGAGGAGTACGGTGTAGGCAACGCCGCAGGTTCGCTCGAAACCCCACGCAACACATTGTTGATAGATATCCGGAAAATGATCGTTCAGCATTTTCGGTAACGCTTCCATGATCATCTTGCGTTTGACGTAGTCGTTCGGGCCTTCGACTTGAACCGGCAAATCATATTTTTTCAGGTAGTCTTCGCGCAAGTTGGTGATCAGATCGTAAATCGAAAGAAAGGCGATGATTCCCAGGCGGTCGACAGTGTAAGGAATGGTTTCGCCTTCGCCGACCGCGGTTCGAGCCAGACGTCGAATCATGCCTTGATGGTCTTTTCCTCGCTCGGGCACAATATCTGCCGCAAATGCTGCAAGTTCGGCCAGGCCTTCGCGGCGAATGTTTTTGGTCGAGTCCTCGATGCTGGATGGGTCTACTGGCTTTTCGAGGGCGCGATTGACGACGTTATAAATATAGGCATTGCTGTCGAGTAGGCGAATGACCAGGGTGACGAGCGCCTGAACCTGATGTCCCTCTCGTTCGGAATCGAGCTTGCTGAGTAGAAATTTTGCCGCCGCATCGTAGAGCGATATTTTGTAGATGTAATCGAGGTTCTTGCTACGAATCAGGGTCGCATATTCATCACTGTAGAGCTGATCGGCAGCATCATAGTCACCTTTGAAATCACATTTACGCCAATTGTAGAGCGAACAGTTCTCTTTCGCGGTAGCCGTTTGAAAATTCAAGGCCCAGTTCGAAATGATGCCGCCCAGATCGATAAAGAGAGTTGGGTCGAGTTTGGCTGGTGTAGATGCCTTGTTCAGGGTCGGAAGCCATTCTGCAAGCTTAAAAAAGTTATACGGAGGAGGAATGTCGAGTTTTTTTGAAAAATCAGAAACGAGTACGGTTTGAAAAGCCGGATGATGGTGGCCGTCTAGCCAAGATTTGATGTCGCGGATCAGGCGCGCATTGGCTTCATTCAGTTCGTTTTTCTGGGTGAATGGATTCAGCCGTCCAAAGAGAAAATCAAACACCGGAGCCGTGGGTTTGAAATGTTCGGTCAATTCGGCAAAGCAGGTTCCGATCTTTTTGCCGTTCCAATGGGTGGAATCCACCCGATCGCCACAAAGACTCGAAATTACACCGATGGTCAGACTCAAGCCGCTTTCGATCGAGTTTTTGGCATGAGGATATTCGTCCGGAACCCAGGGGCGCAAGAGATCGGCCATCTCGGTCGGGGTGAGTGCTTCGTTGCCACCGAGCTCGAACAAAGAACCGAACGCACGAAGGAGCGCGATCAGATCTTGCGAATTGATGCCGTCTTGATCGAACAGCAATTCGAGCTTGGGTTTGTCTGCAAGAAACGCCTGGTAAAAATCACGGAGTTGAGGACGATTGGTTTTTAGCCAATCAAAAAGTGCATCAACATTGTCGGCAGAGATTCCATTCCGAAAGCCGAGAAGGGTCAGGATGCATTTTGCACGGGCCACAGAACGTTCGGTGTTGTCATCCAACTTTACAAAACCATAGCGGACCAATGTTTCAATTTCGTCGCTGCTCAGGTACGCAGATTTTTTTCCTTGAATCTGATTGAAGGAGTCCTTGATGTTGCTCTTCCAGGCATCCAGCGTGTTCAGTGCATCCGCGTCGTTTTTACTGAAAATGGTTTCGAAGGCCGGTGGTGAGCTTCCATCGATGACTACGGTCTTGCGTTTCGGAGCGCCTGCTCCCATTAAGCTTCCGTCCCAGATGTTGCGCGCAATTCCGCAACCCTGAAGCGTCAGGCCCAAAATGATCAAAATCCCGAGTTTCTTTACTGCTGATCTCACTACCACACCCACTTCATGCCGAGAGAATACGAGCCTTCAGCCCGCCAATCTCCGAAATAACTATTGTCGACGCCGCTCAGAACCCGAACGGCGAATAAAACTGAAAAGCCTTTGCTGATGGCGTACTCGAGTTCATTCAGCCAATAACCGCTTTGACGTTGGGTCAGAAGTGTCAGTTCAAGTAGGGTTCGCCACGTCAGTTCGTTTGTCAGTTCAATGGGTAATTTTACAAAGACGAGAAAGTCCGAGAGATCAGAATCGGTGAGATTCGCCCCGAAATGGGTGAGCATCCCAAAAGACGCTCGCGTAGTACGCTTCACCACAAAAGGATTGAGCTGTGGAGAATCGAAATATCCGGTGAAAGAAACATAGTGGTTGTCGTATTGTTTGAGATTCTGCGTGAATTCAAGTGCCGGTTGAAACACGAGTGGCTTGTATTGTAAGCGCGCGCCAGCCCAGTCCTCTCGCGGAAATTGTGCATCGATTTGAACATTAGCAGTTACTTGTCCATTAGCTGGTACTAGTTTGGCGTTGGTGAGCGGAACCGGATTGGGTCTGGGCGACGTATAGGCGTAGATATCGCTATTGATGGTGTCGTCATCATGGGTGATCGCCGCGAAAAATTGGTTTTGGAGCACGATCTTCGAGATTTGATCGGTATGAAGCTCATAACGAATCGGAACGGTAACCCCTCCGGTTTCGACACTGGCGGGGGGCAAGCGCGCGTAACGTGAAGGATTGATCTCTCCGCTATTGGTGAATCCGAGTGAAGGCCCGAACGTGGGAATGAAAAAAGGTGAGTACGCGATATTCAGATGGTCCGTGTGTCCGAGTGATTTTAGAAGGCCCAGTCCGATCCAGCCCGAGACCCGCGGGTTTAAAGCGTCGAGTTGATTTTGTGCCCAGATATTGCCGAGGGCTGAAGTCGGTTCGACGGGTTGGGTGCGGGTCAGATTGAGTGGATGTTCTCGACCGATCCAAAAAAAGTTTCTTTTGGTATCATCCAAAAAGAGATGAACTCTCACCGGATCAGGGTCTACACTCCACGCGCCTTTGGCGCCGGATTCAAAATAGAGATTCATTTGCCCTAGAAATTCATTCGAATAATAAGGTGTCGAGTTTGAAAGGTAAAACGTCGGTGCACGCTCGGACGCGTACTTGAACACTTCGAGTTGAAGGTCATCTTCGATTGCAGCATTCGACGGTCGCGCCAAAATAAGCGCTAACGTATACGTGAGTAATACGGTAACTCCACCCCTGATCCCCAGAAACATGCGGGGGGTGTATCGAGAGATGGATATTTAGTCAAGTGTGGTTTATGCTGGGCGTTAGTATTTTTAATTTATGAAATTCAGGTGAAACATTTGTGATTATTTCTTTATTATTTCTGATTTTCTCTAATAGTTCGTCTTATGCCCAGTGGGATGCACGGGTGGGTTTTAACACCCGAACCTATCCGATCGGTGCGCAAGCGAATGCGACGGGTGGATACAATTTTCTTCTTTGGGATCGAACCGATGCAGCGAACGGGATGTGGAAGTACGGCTACGCCCGACTGGGCACGAATCTCGCGACGTCAGCCGTGGTCAACCGTGCAGGTCTCGAACTGCAGGTCTTTCCGGTGTCGCTGTTCGGAATCACTGCCGGGTATGATTCGGGCTTAAGGAATTATACGCCGAAATATTTGAATTGCAGTCAGTTCGAGTGCAATGGGCGCATGGATCGCCATTATTTGCGGGGAAATCTCTACCTGGGCCATCATGGTTTCACCTTTGCAGGTATGGTTCGTTACGAAAATCTACAGTCGTTTAACAGCGCTAAGCCTTTTTTCGACGAGCTCACTCTCTTGGTCGGACGGTCAAGTGGCGAACATGTGCTGACGTATAATCCGGCGATCTTTTATACTTTGGATGATCAATTCAAAGTGGGGGCGATGTCGCTTTATTCTCGGGCGCTCGACACCGGAAATGATTCGCATTTGTTCGGGCCATTGGTTTCTTGGTCGAAAGATGCCCGCTTAAACCTGGTGGCCGGACTCGGGCTGGATCGTTCACCGGTGGTTCACACGGGGTGGTGCGGTTTTGCGGTCATTTCTTATGCGCTTTATCCCTCGCTTTCGATCACGGATGTAGCTTTGAGAAAAGAAACAGTACTTTATCAATAAACTGAAGTGTAATACCCTGAAAGTAAGGATTTAAAGGGGAGGCTTTCATGATCTATCTGATTTTATCACTGCATTTTCTGGTCGGAAGCATTTCTCATGCATTCGAAATGACCGGGTTGGTGAATTACAGTATCAGTGAGATTTCACCAAAGCCTGCGAACTACGTCGATAGTAACAAAGGGGTTGGCTACTCATTTTTTGGCCGCCTTGACCTTGGGCCCGGACAAATTGAAAGCGGATTTTTGTATACTCCCGTGGGAGTAACCACCACCGTTGCCAATCAAAACATCACCATCTCGGGATCGTATTGGTTATTTCCGGTCATGTATCGAATCATGGTGCTGCCACCGTTCATTTCCTTGGCAGCGGGTTTTGATTATGGTCTGGTCGGAAACTCTGCGATCGTTACCGGCAATTTAAATCCTGGCTTAGGGTATAAGAGTCATTTCGGTTATCAAGCCGGCATCGAGGCGGTACAGGACGTGGGCGAAAATTTGGGCGCAGTTCTCGATATCCGCTATCGCGGAGGACTGGGTGATTCTATTACGTTGCCTTCCGCATCAGCCGCAACCAAATACAACTTTTTGGTCGTCGGAGTCGGAATTCAAAAGCGACTGGATTAAGAAGAATTTTAATGGTTTTAATTGAAGGTCAGGCGTGTTTTTTGATAGAACATGTCTGATTAATCGAGTATAGTACTCTCGATGCAAAGTATCGCACGAGATTTACCGGTAGTTCCTAATGTTGAAGCCCGAAAAAAGCCGCAGAGCATACCTATGAAAAAACTCATCACAGGAATTGTAGAATTCCGCCGCAAATTATTGCCTGATTACCGAAAAACCTTTGCCAAGCTAGCGCTAGGGCAATCGCCTGACACCTTGTTTATCAGTTGTAGCGACAGTCGGGTTGCAGTGAACGTTTTTGCATCGACCGATCCGGGTGATTTGTTTGTAATTCGTAATGTGGGCAATATGGTTCCTAAGTGTGGATGTGATGGAGAGCGAACCAGTGATCAATCGGTTCCTGCAGCGATCGAGTTTGCGCTCACCAGCCTGAATGTGACGAGCATTGTAATTTGCGGTCACTCCGAATGCGGAGCCATGCACGCCCTGACTGAAGGAATTGAAAAAGTAGAGGGTGAGCATTTAAAGGGGTGGCTGAAGCACGGCGAGGATTCCGTAAAGGAACTTGCTGAGAGACCTGAGTTTGCGATCACGCTTTCAAAACGCAATCAGCTTTCACAACTGAATGTACTGACCCAGCTCAATCATCTTAGAACTTATCCGATGGTGCAGCAGCGACTGGCTGCCGGAACACTGACTTTGCACGGATGGTGGTTCGAGCTTTCAAATGCCGACGTATATGCCTACGAAGAATCACTGGGTCAATTCGTCATTTTCGACGAAATCGAAGCGATGCGAATTCTCGAGCAACTCGAGCATAATGCCAAAAGCTAGCTGGAACACTGTTCTCTGAGTGCGCGGGCGATCTTGCGAAACACTTCCGTCTCGGCTGATGATTCACGTTTTACCAGATATACATTTCGATAAACCGTTTCCATTCCCTTGGGGAGTTTGCGCGGAAACAGCCTGAGGTGCGGTAAAACGCCTTCATTATGAAGGTCCGCTACAAATTGGGGAATAAAAATGGCGCACTTGCCTCGACGGGTCAGGTCGAGTCCGCTCATCATCAAATCAACCTTGAAATGCGATTGCCGCTTGAAACGGTTTTCGGGCCAGGCATCAAGACCCTTGACGTGGGTGGGTAGCCCCTCGAGCGGATTTACCGGAACTGCAAAAGGAATCTCAAGAATCGGAGTATCCTTGAAAGCATTTTTCGTGGTGTAAACTGCCATCGCGATTCGAGTGATTTCGACATACTCGATTCCGGGCCGCGGAATCGGTTCATAGGTGATGCCGATATCGATTCGTTGACGGAGAAGCGCTTCTTCGAGTCGTCCCGGCACCAATTCATGAATCTCGATGCTACTTTCAGGTAAATAATTCTCAAGCAAGGAGCCGACAAAATACGTCGTGAATACTTCGAATGATCCTAGTCTGATGAGAGAAGCCTCGGGTGTTTCAGAGCCTTTCAGGAGTTGATCCAGCTCTTCGAAGAAGCGGGCTGAGCGATGGTAGAGTTGGCGACCTTCGTCCGAAACGGTAATTCCCCGGCCGGAGGGTAGAAAGAGTGCAAATCCGAGATCCTCTTCCAATACCTTGATCGATTTGAAGAGCCCGCTATGAGAAATGCCCAACAATTGTGCGGCTTTTCTGAGGTTTCCGGTTTCGACGACGGTCTTAAATTGAAGCAATCGATTTGTTTCCATTTGGCAACCAGTTGTATCCAATTATTCAATTTTTGTACATGCCATTCTCCGCTAGAGTCATTTTCAGAATGAAGCCTGTCCAACTCACCGAAAATAGTAATTTATCGCCGATTGAAATCCTGAAGGCCCTGAAAGCCTCGGGCTTGGGCAAAGCAGGGGCTGCTATTTTTCGTGTCTCTGAAATCAAAGACGCAAGCTTCTCGCCGGTGATTTCAATTATCGGGGTTGACCCTGTCGAGATTCTGAGAAGTCGGGGAGGTGAAACCACTCTGGTCAAGGGTAACAAAATTCGTAAACTTTCGGCTGATCCATTTCACGCGCTTCAACTTTTGCTGAGTGAACGTCGGGTGCTGGCGCTTCCTGATTTTCCTTCATTTCAAGGCGGAGCTTTGGGCTATCTCAGTTACGAGGCTTCGCGTTTTACCGAGCCTACCTTGAATGAAAAACCGACCTTCTCGAATCAGCGTACAGGTTACGATGCTGAGCTGGTGTTTTTTAGAATGTATGTGCTTCTCGATCATCGAAACGGTACGTCGTACCTGATCTCTGAAACCCCTAAAGGCGATGCCGCGCGGGTAGTTTCTATTTTAAAAAAATTCAAACCGAGGCCTGCTTCTAAAAGAAAATCGACAGTAGCGCTGAACCTTTCTGATATGAGTTCAAATCTTGGAAAAATTAAATTCATCTCAGCCGTCAAGAAGCTAAAAACCCATATTTTGGATGGAAATATCTTTCAAGCGGTCCTCTCGGATCAGTTTACACAAAAATTTTCCGGAGACGGCCTCGATCTTTTCGAAACCCTGGCCGGACTGAGTCCTGCTCCGTACCAGTTTTATCTTGAAATCGAAGGTCGTACCTACCTCGGTGCTTCTCCCGAAATGCTTCTAAAATCAGAAAAGGATCAAATCGAAACCCATCCGATTGCAGGTACCCGCCCCAGAGGCAAGGATTCGAAAGAAGAAGCCAAACAGGAGAAACAATTGGTTCGAAGCATTAAGGAACGCGCCGAACACCTGATGTTGGTCGATCTGGCGCGAAACGATCTCGGACGTGTGGCCAAGCCAGGATCGGTAAAAGTAGATTCCTTCATGAAAGTAAGAAAATTCGGCGGAGTCATGCACCTGGTATCAAAGGTCAGTGCATCGCTTGCTTCTGATGCCCATGCGTTACAGGCACTTGCTTCGTGTTTTCCTGCAGGCACCTTGTCCGGAGCTCCAAAGATCCGGGCGATGGAGCTCATTTCTGATTTAGAGGGTAAAGCGCGTGGTTTCTACGGTGGAGCTTTTATCGCGGCCAGTTTGACCGGAGAACTCGATTCTTGCATTACGATTCGTGGAATTTCGATTGAAAACGAAACAGCCACTATCCAAGTGGGTGCCGGCATTGTCGCCGATTCTGTACCCGAAAAAGAATATGCAGAGATCGAACACAAAAGCCGGATGACCAGACAGGCTTTGGCCGAGGTATCGCGATGATCCTGCTGATTGATAATTACGATTCGTTTACCTACAACGTCAAACAAGAAGTGAATCAGCTGGGATACGAATGCCGGGTGGTTCGTAATGATGCGATTTCCTTGGCAGGAATCAGAAGACTGAATCCCTCGCGGATCATTATATCGCCGGGCCCGGGTCGACCTGAAGATTCAGGAATTACGCTCGAAGTGCTACGCGAGCATGCGGGCATCACCCCCATTTTTGGAATCTGTCTTGGCCATCAGGCGATCGGTTTGATGAACGGCGGTAAAATTGTACGGGCAAAGCGCCCGATTCACGGCAAACTTTCTAAAATAAAACATGAAGGAAAAGGTGTTTTCAGTGGGCTTCAAAAGCAATTGTCGGTAGCCCGCTATCATTCCCTGATTATCGAAAGGGATTCGATTCCGGCCGAACTCGAGATCACTGCGGTTGCAGAAGATGGTGAAATCATGGGGGTTCGAAACTTCAGACTGAAACAAGAGGGCGTGCAATTTCATCCCGAATCCTTTGCCACTGAACAAGGTCGACACATGATTCAATATTTTTTAGAAAAGGGTAGCCAATGAAGCCCTATCTCGAAGCCGCGCTAGCGGGAAAGTCCCTGAGTCGACTCGAAGCGAGAGCACTGATTCAGGCGCTTATGGTTTATCTCGATGATGAAAATGCTCCGCGCGAGCCCGTGAGTGCGCTATTGGTGGCTCTTCGCCTGAAGCAAGAGACTGCGCTCGAGCTTTCTGGTTTTCTCGATGGATTTTCTGTTCATGCTGTGAAGTTTGATCAGAGTGTGGCGTTGGCGTTTCCCGAACTGATGGATGTTTGCGGAACCGGTGGAGATGGCCTTCGAACCTTCAATGTTTCGACCGCTGTTGCACTGGTATTGGCGAGTCTCGGTGTAACCATCGCCAAGCATGGTAATCGCGGAGTTTTGAGTTCATCCGGAAGTTCTGATGTGCTCGAAGCCTTGGGTTTAAAGAGCCAGCTTACTCCGGCCGAGGCAATTCAGTCGCTTCAGAATTTCAGAGCGGCTTTCATTCATGCCCCGGCATTTCATCCGGCATTGGCAAAAATCTCGAAGTTACGAAAGAATCTTGGCGTATCTACCTTTTTTAATGCTCTGGGTCCGGTGCTTAACCCTGCGCCGATTTCATTTCAGTTGATGGGAGTGTATCAATCGTCGCTGATTGAAAAAATTGCAGAAGTGTTTCGCCTGAAGGGACTTAAAAATGCATGGGTTGTTCATGGCGAAGACGGACTTGATGAATTTACCCTGAATGGCGCCACTCGGATTGCTCAAATCAAATCGGGAATGATTTCGTTAGAAACCTTAGCCCCCGAAGATTTTGGTCTTACTCGCAGTTCCTTGAACGCGGCAGTCGTCCGAGATTCGACTGAAAGCGCGATGGCCATTCGAAATGTGTTTGCAGGTGAACATTCGGTAAGACGTGATCTGGTTCTGATCAATACTGCCGCTGCTCTGATGGTTGCAGGCAAGTCGTCTACTCCTCGGGACGCTGTCGCGATGGCTTCCGGTGCCATTGATTCGGGCGCGACTCTGCACCTTCTTAATCTCATGCAAAAAAGCCAAAGGAGGTATGCGTGAGCGAATCAATTTTGCAATCCATAGCCGCACGTGTGGTCGAACGGCTCGAGATTCGGCGTCAGCGAGTTTCACTGAATGAGCTTTTAAGACAGTCGAGAATTGCCAGGTCGCCTGTCGATTTTGCCGAAATCATGGCAGGCAGCGGCCCGCACGTGATCGCTGAAATCAAATTTAAAAGTCCGGCGTTGGGTGAGCTTCGCCCGAGTCATGCCGCCGATGCGGTCGAAATTGCGCGCTCCTACCTAAAAGGAGGAGCCGCGGTTCTTTCGATTCTGACAGAGCAGGATTACTTTAACGGTAGCCTGGATTACCTCCGTGCCGTTCGGGCCGAATTTCCACGGGCTCATTTGCTCATGAAGGATTTTGTAGTCGATGAATACCAGATTCTCGAAGGATATTTGAGCGGGGCGGACGCCGTGCTTTTGATTCTTGCTTTACTTGGGCCCGTCCGTACCAAGGATTTGCAGGCTTATGCACGATCACTGGGGCTTAATGTTTTGGTCGAAGTTCATGATGAAATCGAACTCGAACAAGCCGCGATAATGAAATCCGCATTGATTGGAATCAACAATCGAAACCTGAAAACCTTGGAAGTCCGTCTCGAAACTTCATTTCGATTGGCCAAAATGATGCCCAGGGGCGCGACTTTGATCAGCGAAAGCGGAATTAAGACTGCAAACGAAATCAAGTCACTGATGCAAGTAGGCTTTAAAGGGTTTTTAATTGGAAGCACTCTGATGGCAGCTTCAGATCCGGGCGCTGCACTTCAATCCTTGATTCGGGGCAGTTGTGAAATGGATGGGTTGAATGCCACCTAGTCATGAAACGCGTATCAAGATTTGTGGAATCACACGAATAGAAGACGCCAGGAGCGCCGTGAGTTTTGGTGCTTGGGCCCTGGGTTTCGTGTTTTATGCCAAGAGTCCCCGCTATGTTGCGCTAGAGAGGGCGCGACAGATGATTTCGGAGCTGAAAGCGTCTGGAGTACAATTTGTAGGTGTTTTCGTCAATCCGAGTATGGAAGAACTTGAGCAGGTAGTCGTGGCAACCGGAATTACCATGATTCAGCTTCATGGCAACGAAAGCGTCGAATTTTGTGGCCAGGTCAAACAAAGGTTTAGCTTGCCAATCATCAAAGCGTTTCGCTTGAGTGAAACCATGCCCGCCGCTGAAGTGGACTTCGCGCTTCTCGATCATCGTAGCGAAGCAGAGTGGGGCGGAACCGGAATTGCGGTGGATTGGAACCTGGCCTCACGCGTGGATAGAGAAAAATTAATTTTGGCGGGAGGTTTAACACCGGAAAACATCAAGAATGCGATCGAAATCGTTCGTCCGATGGCAGTGGATGTTTCGAGCGGGCTTGAGCTTGCTCCTGGAGTGAAGAGCATGCAGAAGATGAAAAACTTATTTCTTCAAGTCTTAAATGCAGATCGGAGCACTCTATGAGTTCCGTAAATCGCGTAGGTTATTTTGGTTCTTATGGAGGGCGATTCGCACCTGAAACCCTGATGGGGCCATTGATCGAACTCGAGGCATTTTATTCTAGAATGAAAAGAGATGCTCAATTTCAAGCCGAGTATCTCGATCTTCTTAAAACCTTTGTAGGCAGAAAGACGCCCCTTACTTTGGCAAGCAGGCTTACGGAAGTTTGTGGTGGTGCAAAGATTTTCTTAAAGCGCGAGGACCTGGCTCATACGGGCGCACACAAAATTAATAATGCGGTTGGACAAATCTTACTGGCTCGCAGAATGGGCAAAAAGAGAATTATTGCTGAAACCGGTGCTGGTCAACACGGAGTGGCCACGGCAACGGTTGCGGCGAAATTCGGCTTAGAGTGCGTCGTGTACATGGGTAAAGTCGATATCGAACGTCAGGCCCAAAATGTTCAACGCATGAATTTGCTCGGTGCCCGTGTCGTACCGGTGACCAGTGGAACCCAGACCTTAAAAGATGCAGTCAGCGAAGCCATGCGCGATTGGGTGACTCATTATCAGGAGAGTTACTATTTATTGGGCTCGGCCCTTGGGCCTCATCCTTATCCCGAGATGGTGCGCGATTTTCAGAGAGTGATTGGTATAGAAGCCCGCGAACAGATTCTAGAAGCTGCGGGGCGCCTGCCGGATGAATTGATTGCGTGTGTGGGAGGCGGCAGTAATTCAATTGGACTTTTTCATCCGTTCCTCGCAGATACCCAAGTGAAAATGACCGGCGTAGAAGCAGGTGGACGCAGTTCGAAACCAGGCGAACATGCCGCCCGGTTCGAAGGCGGAAGTGTAGGGGTTCTGCAAGGTACCCAGTCGTTCATACTTCAGGATCAAAATGGGCAGATTTTAAATACCCACAGCATTTCTGCAGGCCTTGATTATGCCGCCATTGGGCCAGAACATGCATTTTTGCGAGAAATCAAACGAGCGAATTATGTTTCGATCCGAGATCATGAAGCACTCCAGGCCTTTCGCGAGTTGGCGAGGTTAGAAGGAATCATTCCGGCACTCGAAAGTTCTCATGCGGTTGCTTATGCCATGAAGCGGGCAGCTGAGCTTCAACCGGATCAAATCATCTTAGTGAATCTTTCGGGCCGCGGAGACAAAGATCTGAACACAGTATTGCAGCAAGGAGCGTCTTCATGAGTTTGAGCGAGCGAGGCCCGAACACGGTCGCATTCATTCCGTTTGTGGTCGCGGGTGATCCCGACCAGGATACCACGTTAAAGATGATTGATCTCCTGATCGAAGAAGGAGCCGACTTGATCGAATTGGGAGTACCATTTTCTGATGCGCTCGCAGACGGTCCGGTAATTCAGTTTGCCTCAGAAAAAGCGGCCAGCACGACTTCGCTCGATGATGTGTTGAAGTTGGTCAAGCGCGCGCGTGAAAAACATGCCGGGTTCCGTTTCGTGTTATTTACTTATGTAAATCCGATACTAAGAATGGGCGAAGAAGAATTTGCTGCACGTGCAAGTGAAGCCGGAGTTTATGCAGTGCTCGTGGTCGACTTGCCACCCGATGAATCTGTTGTGTATCGAGAGTGCATGGCCAAAGTCAACGTCAAGACGGTGTTTCTTGCGTCTCCTACCACCTCGCTTGAGCGCTTTGATCCGATTGCGCGCGATTCTACGGCATTTGTCTATTATGTGTCTCGTGCTGGAGTGACCGGAGTGCAGGAGAAAATGTCATCTACTTTGTCGGTCGAAGTGAAACGTCTTCGAGAAAGAACTGATAAGCCCATTGCTGTCGGCTTCGGAATCTCGAATGGTGGGCTTGCACGCGAGGTTGCGCAAATTGCCGACGGCGTGGTCGTCGGAAGTGCCTTCGTAAAAATTCTAGAACAAGGTGCGACTCTCGCTGCATTGGATCAGGTGAGGGTGCTTGCACGCGAGATCAGAACTGCAACGAGGAACCACTCATGAAAATCAAACTCGAAAAATCAAAGCGCCTGCAAGGCCGTCCCAAGGTTCCCGGAGATAAATCCATTTCTCATCGAGGACTCATTCTAGGAGCTCTATCCCAAGGTACCAGCGAAATCATCGACTTGCTCGAAAGTGAAGATGTGCAATCTACCGCACGGTGTCTGCGCACGCTGGGCATTTCGATCGAACGTAAGGGCTCGAGCACATTGATTCAGGGGCGACGGAAATGGAATCCGCCTTCGATCGATCTCGATTGTGGAAATTCTGGTACCACGCTCCGGGTTCTGATGGGAGTGCTTGCGGGCAAACAACTCTCGGCAAAACTAACGGGCGATGCCTCACTCATGAAGCGACCAATGAAGCGAGTGGCAAGTCCCATTAGTAAAATGGGTGCGCGATTCAAATTGCAAAACGAAAATTTTCCACCGGTGATGGTTTCAGGCGCACCCTTGCATGGCATTGATTACGAAATGAGTGTTGCAAGTGCGCAGGTAAAAACTGCCATCATTCTGGCTGCGATCTCTGCCGAAGGCGAAACTCGCTTGAGTGGCACGATTAATAGCCGTGATCACACGGAACGTCTCCTTCCTCATTTTGGCGGTAAGATCGAGACTCTACCCGGACAACTGATCATTTCTGGAAGTCAGACGCTGTACTCGAATCAGATCAAAGTTCCTGGTGATCCGTCGACCGCTGCATTTTGGATGGGGGCAGCCTCGGTGATTCCTGGGGCGGAGATTGTGCTTGAAAACATAGGCTTGAATCCAACCCGCCTGGGGGCTCTGAATGTACTCTGTCGCATGGGGGCCAGAATTGAATATGAAGTAACCAGCACTGAGCCCGAACCGGTGGGAAACATCATGGTCCGATCAGCCCCACTTCAAGGAGTCGAAATTCTGGCTTCTGAAGTGCCATCTTTGATCGACGAACTTCCGTTATTGGCAGTGATTGCCACCCAAGCTCATGGCACGACGACCGTTCGGGGTGCAGAAGAACTGCGAGTTAAGGAGAGCGATCGCTTAAACGCGATTGCCGTGAGCATTAGAAAGATGGGTGGCGCGATTGAACTCTTTGAAGATGGCTTTCAAATCGTGGGGCCTCAAAAATTGCGGGGCGCGGAAATTGAAACTGATCTCGATCATCGCATTGCGATGGCGTTTAGTATTGCTGCCTTATTCGCAGACGGCGAGTCCAGTATTCATGATGCGGAATGTGTGGCCGTGTCTTACCCGGGTTTTTATGCCGAACTAGAAACGTTGGTGCGGGCATGAGTGCTGCGAGACCTTCGGCACGAGTCATTGGTAATCCGATTGCACATTCGCTATCACCGGCCATTTTTAGTTTTATTGCCCACGAGCTTCAGGTTCCTTTTGAATATGAAGCGGAACAAGTCCTGCCTGTTGATCTCGCAGCCTGTGTCATGAGATTAAGAAATTCAAGTGACGAAGTGGGAATGAATGTCACCCTTCCTCACAAGGAGCAAATCATTCGGTATTTGGATTTGATTTCAGACGACGCCCAGGCGATCGGTGCTGTAAATGTGGTTCAAAACCAAAACGGAATACTAGTGGGTTATAATACCGATGTCATCGGGATCGAAAGAACTTTAGAGCAATTTCGTGTGAATGTTTTTGAAAAGGATTATCTCATTTTCGGCGCGGGAGGGGCAGCTAAGGCCCTTGCGTGGGTGCTCGGACAGAAGCTCGCAGGATCTGTGGTTCTGGTCAGTGAAAACGTTGAGCGCGGTCAATCGGTGGTTCAACAATTTCGAGAGTTATTTCCGAAAACCAGATTCACGCACGAAAGTTCAATTCAAAAATGTGCCACTGAATTCGCATTGGTTGCGAATTGTACCCCTGCTGGACTAAAGGGCATCGAGTATTCTTCAGTTTTTGAAGGGTTAGAGAATCTAAAGCATTGCGCGGGCGTCGCGTTCGACATGATCTACTATCCAGAGCAAACTTTGTTTATCGAACGCCTCTCTCGTCAAGGCTTTCGGACTATTAGCGGTATGAACATGTTGGTGGATCAGGCACTGGCAAGCTTTGAGATTTGGCTCGGAAAGAACCCACGGCTTTCGAGCATTAGAGCCGAATTGTTTCAGTTTTTGAATGCGTTAATGTCTGCTCGGGAAAATCCTAAGCCGCTTTTCTTAACCGGTTTTATGGGAGCTGGAAAATCTACTGCTGCAAAATTACTGGCTAAACTCACTCAGCGTCATTGGGTCGACACCGATCTAGAAATTGAAAAGAGTTCTGGATTGAGCATCGACGCATTTTTTAAATCAAAGGGCGAAGCCGAGTTTCGGGAGGAAGAACGCCGAGTGGTTGAAAAGACTATTCTCATGCCCGGTACCATTGTCGCTCTCGGAGGTGGCACTCTTCTGAATCCCGAGAATCTGGAAGGAATTAAAAGAGCGGGAACCCTGATTCATCTCGATGTAGATGCAGGTACCGTGCAGGAACGAATTGGGCTAGGGGCAACCACTCGGCCCTTACTCGCGGGTTTAAGTCTCGACCATCAGCGGGCCCGAATTGAAGAACTTCTGAAGAGTCGTGGCCCACTCTATGAGCAGGCACATTTTCAGATTTCGACCCTGAATCGTACGCCACTGAAGGTAGTGCACGCCATCCTGAATGAGATCTCTAATCGGAGTCAGTCATCATGAAAGAACCTGCTTTTCAAGCCATGAGTCAAATTCAATTGGGAGCTCGATCGTATTCGGTCCTGACGGGCTCCGGAATTCTGATCGAATTAACCCGGTTTTTAAAGGAAAAAGAAACCTCGGATCAGCCCTATTCACAAGCAGTGCTCTTCAGTGATCGGCGCTTGAAGTCCGCACGTGCTGAATGCCTGAAGGCGATTCGCATGTCGGGTCTTCCGGTAACCGAGCTGGTGTTGTCAGCGGGTGAGAGTCTTAAGGACTTTAAACGGCTAGAGGCGATCTATTCGAAGCTTCTAAAAAGAAGTGCTGATCGTAGAACTGTCATTATTGCTCTCGGAGGAGGAACTATCGGTGACGTGGCAGGCTTTATTGCCGGTACCTATTTACGTGGAATCGATTGGATCGGCATTCCTACAACGCTCCTTGCACAAGTAGATAGTTCGGTTGGCGGCAAAACGGGCGTCAATCTCGCGCGCGGCAAGAATCTGGTAGGGGTTTTTCATCAACCTTCGCTGGTGATTTCAAATACCGATTTCTTAAAGACCTTAAGTGCCCGCGATTTGAATTCCGGGTTGGGTGAGATTCTCAAATATTCATTGATCATGGCACCGGAAGCATTTGAAAAGTTCGATAAGG
>CAIKYX010000141.1 GCA_903831745.1 Oligoflexia bacterium | reverse complement strand
GTAAGATCCATTTCTTTGCAGGGGAATCAGAAATCGAAAGGGGGCTCGCTTCGGCGGGCCCCGCCCCTTCTTTTATTGGAGCTGAGGCAGGCTTGAATAATCTGAGGTCTCTCGGTTCGAGAGTATTGACAAATGGTGGGCCATGAAAGGCTCGAACTTTCGACCCCATCATTAAGAGTGATGTGCTCTACCAACTGAGCTAATGACCCGGGGGAATTTCATTGTGGAAGAATGGTGAGCCATGAAAGATTCGAACTTTCGACCCCTTCATTAAAAGTGAAGTGCTCTACCAACTGAGCTAATGGCTCTTCTCACCTTAGAAAATTCAAGAGATTTAGGTCTACCAGAACTTTTCGAGTGCTTCAAGCGCTTTCTTTAGAGGACCTTTTATTCTGAGATTGCGGCCTTTACGGCCTCAAAAGCACGAATGATTCCGTACCCAAAAGTATTATTGGGTAAATCATTTGGATTGGCCCCACCGCAGACTTCAGTATCAGGGCCAAGCGTTGGACGAGCTGTTTTTTCAATCAGCCGAATTACCCCATCGACGTTTCCGATTAACTCTTGCTTGGCGGACATGACCAGTGCCGCAAGTCCACTCGTATGAGGGCTCGCCATCGAAGTTCCACTCCACATAAAATCTTCGTAGTCGCTACCTGGAACACTCGAACGAATTCCCACCCCCGGAGCGGTAACCGAAGGCCCAGGCAACCCCGTTCTTTTAGCAGGTCCGCGACTCGAGAACCCCGCAATCATTCCAGTACGATGATCGTAAGCACCGACGACAAAAACCCGATCCGAAAAAATGGCTGGCGGATTCAAAATGGTTCCGCACGGATTCGATAGCCCGTCCGCAGACGGATCGAGTCCGTGATTTCCTGACGCCGCAACCACCAAAATTCCGGCTGCTTTCATGGCAGTCAGCGCCGCTCCGAGCTCGCTCCCTTCACAGCCTTCATCAGCGCCACACTCCCAGGAATTATTGATAATGTCTGGAGATTTTTCAGCCAGGCCCTGGGTAAACGGGTCACCCCCTCGTGGCGTCGGGGCCAGAAAAAACTGAAAACACTCGAGATAAGTAGCTGGGCTTCCAACTCCCGCATCCATATTACGACACCCGATCCAACGAGCGCCCGGGGCAACACCAATTTGATTTTTTGCCGACTTTTGCCCAGAAACCAGGGCCTCTGCGCCCACCATGGTTCCCATCGTGTGGGTTCCATGCCGATAATCATCACAGGGTTCTTTCGAATCATAACCGCAGAGGTTGGGTGTATTTGCTTTTTGATTGATCGAGTAGTGAATCGAATCGTGCCAATTGTAATCGTGATCAGCCTGAGCGCCGTTCCAGCCTCGATACTGATTCATCAAAGCCGGATGATCCCACTGGTAGCCCGTATCTTGGCCTCCAATGACAATTCCTTCGCCTCGTACCTTCAATTCGCTCCATACTCGGTCAGCACCGATTGCAATCAAGTTATCGCCGATATCACCCTGCAAAAACTCCATGCCGGCAGTCTTCGCGTCGCTGACGATTTTCAATTCAGCGACCGGGTTACCGATAATCTTTTCGACTTCCGGGCGCTTCAGAATCTGGTCATAGGTCGTCACATCCGGGCTCTTAATCCAGACTGCATTGACGATAAAAAACTGCCGATACTCTAGATTTTTAGATTTAAGAAATTCGACCAATCCCCCTTGCGTGGAGAGCGCAGTCGAAACCAGAGCATGATAAACGGCTTCGGTTTTCTTTTTCCGTTCGAGCTTCGGGCTGATCGAAATAAGATCGGCTTTTTCTTTGAGCATTACCAGAACTTCCGCCTGGCAAGTGAGAGTCGAAAATAGAAATAGAACCAGAAGTTGATACACCAAGGGCTGACTCCGTCTAAAAAACCGACGTTAATCGAGGCAAACCTTACGAAGGAGTTCCTTCGTAATAAGTCTTCAGCGCGGCTCCAACGCCAACACCGAACTCGAGCGGGTATCCTAATTCAACCAGCGCAAACTCCAAAGCAGAAATTCCACTGACTACATCGAAAATATCGACATAACCGAAGTGAGAAAGTCTGAGAATCTTGCCATTCAGCTCGTCCTGACCGCCAGCGATGATTACGCCGTACTTGTCCTGCATGATTTTCGAAATTGCCTTGCCCTGATCAATCGAAAAGGTTGAGGGCACCTTGACGGTAGTCAGTACCGGCGACTGGGTGGGCGAGAAAAACTCGAGGCCGATGGCCCGCACTGCTGCCCGAGTCGCGGCCCCCAATCGAGCGTAGAGATTAAATCCTTCATGTAGACCTTGTTCTTGAAGCATGGTCATAGCGACGACCGCGCCTTGAATCAAAGAAATCGGAGGAGTCCAGGCACACTGAAGTTTTTCTTGCCACGCACGCTCATTCAAAAGGTCAAAATAAAATTTCGAAATCTTCGATTGCTCGGCCGCTTTCCAGGCACGCTCGCTAAACGCGAGAAATGCCAATCCCGGCGGAAGCATGATTGCTTTTTGTGAGCCCGTGATGAGCGCATCGATTCCCCACGCATCCATTGGCAGGTCGAAAATTCCAACCGCACTGATTCCATCACAAACACTCAGAACACTATGTTTTTTACAAAGATCGACAATCTGCTTTACCGGCATCATGGCGCCGGTCGACGTCTCAGACGCCTGAAACAAAACACCCTTGATGTTCTTGTTTTGAATGAGCGCCTCTTCGACTGCCTGAGGGGTGACCGCCTGCCCGCGCTCGACTTTGATTTCGGTGACCTTCAGTTGATAAGCTTTCGCAATCTTTACCCAACGCTCGGCAAACTTGCCACCATTCACGACCACCACCTCGTCGTTTGGCGAGAAGAGATTGCTGACTGCCGCATCCATCGAACCGGTGCCACTTGCGCTCAGAACCAGAACCGGCTGGCGAGTCTGAAACAACCACTGTAGTTGTTCTCGCAATTGCTTGAACTGGGATTCAAACAGCGAAGTTCGGTGATGGACAATGGGTTCCGCAAATTTAGCGTAGACTTTTTCGGGTACTGCCGTAGGACCGGGAGTGAGCAATCGAAATTTCTTCATCTTATCCAAAAGCTATCATACATTAGGGGCAATCGTAAGACTGAAAGGCAAACCCCATGAGTGAAATATCTTCGGTTTTAAAAGAGAACCGTCAATTTAAACCATCGAAAGCTTTTACCGATAACGCACTTCTTAAAAGTGCCGCCGGTTATCAAAAACTGAGAAAACTGGCCGACAAGAATCCTACTGCCTTCTGGGCAAAAGTCGGCAAAGAGCTTCATTGGCAAAAACCCTTTAAGAAAACACTCGAGTGGAAATATCCCTTTGCGAAGTGGTTTGTGGGCGGAAAGCTGAATGCTTCCGAAAACGCGATCGACATTCATTTAAAAACAGCACGCCGAAACAAAGCAGCCCTGATCTGGGAAGGTGAACCCGGAGATACCCGCACCCTCACCTATCTGCAACTGTCGGGCGAAGTCAACCGACTGGCGAATGGCCTACGTTCGCTGGGTGTAAAAAAGGGCGACGTGGTCGGCATCTACATGGGCATGATTCCAGAAGCAATGATCGCGATGCTCGCTTGTTCGAGAATCGGCGCAACCCACAACGTCATCTTCGGCGGATTTTCTGCTGATGCCGTGCGAGATCGCCTGAACGATTCGAAGGCGGTACTCCTGCTTACCCAGGATGGTGCCTTTCGCAGAGGAAGCCCCTCTTCACTCAAGGGCAATATTCATCACGCGCTTTCTCAGATTCCAACTCTCAAAAAAGTAGTAGTGTTCAAGCGCACAGGACAAGACACCCCCATGCAAAATGGCCGCGATTTCTGGTGGAGCGAGATTACGTCGATTGAATCGACCGTATGTGCGCCAGAACCTTGTGATTCCGAACACCCACTTTACATTCTCTACACCAGCGGTTCGACCGGAAAACCCAAGGGAATCCTGCACACGACCGGAGGATACCTGACCCAAGTCAAATACACCTCGAAATACGTTTTTGATCTGAATGACCAGGACATTTACTTCTGCACTGCCGACATTGGCTGGGTTACCGGCCACTCTTACGTTACCTATGGCCCACTCATGAACGGTGCGACTGTTTTTCTTTATGAAGGCGCACCGAACCATCCCGGGCCGGATCGATTCTGGTCGATGATCGAACGGCACAAAATCAGTATTTTCTATACGGCACCGACAGCCATCCGCTCGTTCATGCGTGCGGGCGATGATCTGGTTAACCAACATGATCTTTCTTCACTGAGACTTCTCGGTTCAGTTGGCGAGCCCATCAATCCCGAAGCGTGGATGTGGTATCACACCGTCATCGGCAAAAAGCGTTGCCCGATCGTCGATACTTGGTGGCAGACCGAAACGGGCGCGATCATGGTCAGCCCGATTCCGGGAGTCACTACCACCAAACCAGGCACTGCAACCCTGCCACTTCCGGGCATTCTGGTGGATGTGGTTCATAAGGACGGCAAACCCTGCAAGGCAAATGAAGGGGGCTTGCTCGTGGTCAAACACCCTTGGCCTTCGATGCTTAGAAATGTTTTCGGTGATACCGAACGCTATAAAAAAACCTATTGGGAAGACTTTAAGAAGCAAAAATATTATTTTACCGGTGACGGCGCCAGACGCGACAAAGATGGGTATATCTGGATCATGGGGCGGGTGGATGATGTGGTGAACGTCAGCGGACACCGACTTGGAACCGCCGAAGTAGAAAGTGCGCTGGTTGCTCATCCAAAGGTGGCCGAAGCCGCAGTGGTCGCGAGACCCGATGAAATCAAAGGAAGCGCACTGGTTGCTTTCGTCACCTTGAATGCCCGCGCGCTTCTGCAATCCTTGACGCCGGATGATATTTCGAATGCGGCGTTTCCCTTCGGCACGAGCAAGATCATCGAAGTGGGGCCGACGCGGATCCGCGCAACGCGCATCACCTATGTCGGTGAATTGGGCTATGAACTCTATATCCCGACCGAATTCGCGGCCGGCCTCTTTGATCTCATTATGAGCAAAGGCGGCGCGCATGGTTTGAAACTTGCGGGTTATCACGCGATGAATTCGCTCCGCATGGAAAAAGCCTATCGCCATTGGAGCCATGACATCACGCCGGAAGACTCACCGCTTGAAGCGGGCCTCGGCTTCTGCGTGGCGTGTGACAAGAAGGGCGGCTTTATCGGCCGCGAGGCTTTATTGAAGCAACGCAAACAAGGCATCACGCGTCGTCTCGCGCAATTCCTGATCTCTGATCCCGAT
>CAIKYX010000140.1 GCA_903831745.1 Oligoflexia bacterium | reverse complement strand
TTCGATTCGAGTGAATCAAGCCCCAACTGAAGACCAGCAGGCCAACCACAGTAGAGGTGACCAGAAAGATCCAGTTCATCAGGATTTTTTGCTGGGCAATGAACATGAAGTAAACATGTTCGGGAGGCAGTCCGATGCTCTTACCGGTTTCCTGTAGCCGAAAGAACAAGTAAATATTGGCGAGGTAAAGGATGCCAATAATGAGGCCACCCAGGATCATCATGTTACCGATCAGACGGTATTGAAACCTCGGGTTGATGATAAATTGTCTACGAAAGTTCGATGGTTTTTCCATGCATTCAGTCCTCTACCGGTCTTTTCGTGATAACCGGCTGAAAACTTTAATGTTATTTAGTAGGAAAATTGACGTTGATAATGCTAAGTAATCATTGCCCTATTGGCCAAGGCTGTTTTATCCGCCAAAGAGGAAGTTCATCGAGAGGGTGGTCACAGAACTGGTTTCCGAAGTATTGCCAATTACGCTTCCCAGCGGGTTAGGAACATTCGGGCTCACCACTTTCTCGCGGATGTCCTGTGAGAACTTGAGGAGGCGAAAATCCACGCCCAGAGTCAACCAGCTGGTCAGAAAGATCTGCTGGCCGATGCCGGCCATAAAAGCCAGGTAGGTGCCGCTGTCGGTCTTCCGTTCGCCTGCACCGGCGCTCAGGTGCAAGTCGAAGTGCACAATCGACATGTCGAGGACGTTTAGTTTTCCATAAATCGGGCTGAATTGAATTTCACCGCCGTAGAAACTGACCGGATTTACGGTATTCACGGTAAAGCCATTGCTCGACTGAAACACATTCAGCGCTTGCGACGGAGAAACTGAATCCTTCCAATAAATGCCGTTGATGGCCCAAGTTTCATTCAGGTGATACCCGAGGCTAAAACCATAACTCTTTACGCTGAGAAATGGATCGGTTGCCACATATGAACCCAGGAGGCCGAATTCGAATTTATGTGCAACCGAGTACAGGCGATTTTGAATGATTTGTGCCCTGCTTGCACCACCGCTTTCGATATTCGCTTTTTGAACCTGTTTCATGTCCACTTTTTGGGCGTGGGCTGCTGGCTTCGGCGCAGGGACGGTCGGGTCCTGTGCGAAGGCGCTGTGAGCAATCATCAGAGGGGCCAAATATAATAGTATCTTTTTCATGAGTGAGGAGCTCCTTGAACTGGTTGAGAGGGTAAATTAGGTGTCGGTGAGCCAGCTGGTACTGGCGAAGCGGACGCTGCAGGCGATGGACTTGCCTGCGCGGCCATCTGGTTTTTCAGTTCTTGAGTATAGAGTGAATCTCGAATTCCTCCGAGAAAACCCAGAACTTCAGTCATCGGTATTCCAGATTCATCTACGAGTGAGATGTGATAGAGGCCCTTAGGCAAAGGTAATCCGGCGTTGGTGGTAATTGGTTCGGATTTGAAAAAGAAATGGCTGAATTGAACCGGTAGATCAAACTGAATGTGGGCTGGAGCAGGTGAGCCAATGAGCGTCCCGTCGATACTGTCGACTCTTAGGTGAAACTGATTACTGTTCGGACTGTTGCTGGCGATGTAGATCACATTTGAAACATCTTGGGCTTGAAGCATGATCAAGGCTGGTTTTGAAGCATCCCAAGGCTTACTGGCGACTTGGGCGAGGGCCTCTGCTTGCACCGAATTTAATTCTGGAAAGGGAGTCGTTTTAATGTTTTCGATCTTGATTCGATAACCTTGTTCATAAAGGGTAATCCCCATTTGCGAAACTGCCCCAGCGACGATGAGAAAAAAAACGAAGGCGAGGATTCTTCCTAGTTTGCCCCTTTTTTTTCGACGGATGTATTCGGCCTCTCGCTCGGCGCGCTTTAACTCATCCATATCGATGACTTGGCTATCGTACTTACGCGATTGCTTGGGATCATTGGGAAGATTGCTCATTCTACTTTTAATAATGTTGCCTGAAGCCCTCAAGTTCTAGTGAAAAATATTTGACGGCGCAAGAGTTGCATTTTTCTGGGTGCTTTTTACCTTAGGAAATCGCTGGAGTACCAGAATTCTGGTGCTTCCCGGGGAAGTTTTGGTCCGCAAAGGTCCTTACCGCTGGTTCAAGCACCCGAATTACGGAGGAGTGGGTCTCGAAATTTGACTGCTAACCTATTCTTTTTTCTAAATGCCTGGCTTCTCTTAGGTGTTCGGATACCTGAAGAAAGCTCAGCCTTGAACCCATTGTCTCATGAGTAAAATCTCCGCACTGTTTCGGCACGTCTTTTGCTTGTTAATGAGCGGGGAATCGCAAACCGAAATTGGAGAATGACGTTATGAAAACAAATACTGCAAAACGTACGGAATATTTTAAGGGTGATCAAGGCAGCAATGTGATGGGTGAGATGAAACACTTAAAAGAAGTTGGAAGTAAGGCGTTTGGTGAGGTGGAAGCGATTTCTGAAGATGTCTTTAACGAACTGAAAAGCGAAGCTGCACGCTACGCTTCGGAAGCGGTTTCTGTGATTCGTAAGAATCCACTTCTTGCAATCGCAGCGGTAGTGACTGTGGGTTTGGTGATTGCACGTGCAATGCGAAAGCCGACCACCAGTGGTTCCGAAAAACTGAGCCACTAATTTTTTTCAAATTACTTCTAAATTTTCTTGATTCCCAGCGAAATGGGAATACTCTAGCGGTAAGGAGAAACCAAAATGAAAAAAACTAAAACTGCAAAGAAAACTACTGCTAAAACCACTTCTAAGAAAACTGCTAAAAAAGCAGCTAAAAAGAAGTAATTTTTAGAAATTGAAACAAAAGGGCTGTCCCTCCGGGGATGGCCTTTTTGTTTTTGTGCTCATGAATAAGGCACAGGCACAAAGTGGCTTTGCCTGATCCAAACGAAAAAACCTCATTCCAGTGTCGCGCTGGAATGAGGTTTTTAATGGGTGCTCCCGCATCCATTCTGAAACCTGATCGAATTCGCCTTTAAACTTGGTTGTTCAGACTTAGTTTCATCTCTACCGAAGCAAGGCCTGTGCCTGGGCGAATTTCCCCAATTCTGCTGCTGTGCAAAAATTCTAGGTTTTGTTATCTTAAAAAAATGAACTCAAATACTCCTGTTGAACTCGTGCTGAAGGCAGTTCGTGAATGGCTTGTTCAATCATCGTCAAGGCCCTGGGTGGTTGCAATCAGTGGTGCCCAAGGAATCGGCAAGACGACACTTGGCGCTCGGTTAGTTGAAACGCTGAAAGAAGAAGGGGTTCATTCTGTATCTCTTTCGATTGACGACTTCTACCTTAATCGAATTGATCAGATCGAACTGGCGAGTTCTCATGCTTCCGAACCCCTGCTTCAGCAAAGGGGGTATCCGGGCACGCACGACATTGCTCTCGGAAAAAATATCTTGAAGGCGCTCAAAGCGCGAAAGCAGGTATCGCTACCCGTCTATGATAAGTCGGCTTACGAAGGGCAGGGCGACCGTGTGCCTGAATCGGAATTTAAAACTTTAGACACGGCGGTCGACTTGGTGCTCCTCGATGGATGGATGGTAGGATTTCAAAAGCAGGAATCAGTCGATCCCGCACTTCGAGTCATTAACGAACGCTTGGAGCAATATCAAGAGTGGTGGGATCTCATCGATGCGTGGGTCTTTCTTGAACCTGAAAGTGTCGATTTCGTCGTCGACTGGAGAATTGAAGCGGAAGAAAAAATGAAGGCCTCAGGCAAAGCAGGCATGTCGCGTGACCAGATTCGTGAGTATATTCTGAAGTTTCTGCCGGCCTATCGCCAGTATTTACCGGCATTTAAACGGTTCCTTAAGACCTGTACTCAGCCCGTTCTGCATTTAAAGATCGGGCGAAACCGTCAGGCTTTATAATGTATTCAGAAATTATATAATTAAACCTAATGCATTTAATTATTCAACGTGCTACGTTGCGCAGGTATGTTTCTGCTGGTTTTATTCATTCTGAATTCCTCTACCTGGGCTACTGAAAATCGGGCGCCGGTGAATCTACTGGCGAATACCAAGGAGGCTTATAGTCAATACCTGAGCCGAAAGGATCTCAGGCAAACCCGTACGTTATTCGAAGATGCCTCCCAAAATCCACATTTCCGCCAGGTGTTTGAAGTTTGGGCGCAAGAAATGGAATCCAAGAGTCTCTGCGAGTCAGACCAACTGGATTCGCTTTCTCGACTGTTGGGCTTGCAGGGATTGCCCAACGACGAAACCTCGGTTCGTCGTTCGCTCCTGGTGTTTCGGCGCTTGGATTGGATTGACGATGTATTTCTGGGACCGATTCTGGCTTTTTTTCCGGCGTGGGCGAACATGCATGGTACGGAAATTTCTAAAAATCGCGGTGGCTTTTGCATTTCAAACGAGATTTTCAGGATCTATGGTGCCGCTCGGGCCAAATACGGCCGAAAGACGAATCTTTCGAAAGTCATGGCTGAAATCGAAAAGTCACCGGACGATCGTGAATGGCTGACGGCCCTGGCAAATGCCGGATACTATTTGAATACTTCTCGCACCTTGTCTGATGTATATAAATCTTTGGCTGCGGCCAAAGACCACTTCTCGGCTACGCCATCGACCGAGCAGTCGTTTCACTCTGAATACCTCACGGCAAGACGCATTCAACTCTATCAGAAATACAATGGCCTTCAGATCAACCTGCTTGCCAAGCATTATGCCCAATTCACCCAGCGCATGACCGCGGATTCGGTCGAGCTTAAAATCTATTACAAAGATAAGACCCAAGAAACTTACGAGCTCGATCCACAAGAGCAATATTATTTGGCAATTAAGATGTTAAATAAGGAAATTCTCGAATTGAGAAACTCAAAACTCTTTGATGGCAATGTTCCAGATCTTGCCGATACGCTGACGGCCTCGATCGAAACCGGTTTGATTTCGTCGAAGGATGCAGAAACTGTGGTCAAAACGGCCATGGAGCTTGATCCGAAGATTTCCAAATGGGAAAAAGCATTCAAAATCATCAACCGCTTTGGAGTGCCTGCATTGGTCTTGATTCCACCTCCCGGAAACATCATTGCAGGACTCGTCGTGGCCGTGGTCGAAATTGTCGAACAGTCGCGCCACAAAAAACCTACCGCACCTCGGGCGGGCTTATTTTAGAAAGGGCATGAGAAAAATTATGTGGATCTTCATCGTGCTCGCTTTTACTTCGATTGCAAATGCTTCGCCGACAGTAGATACGGCAGTACTCCGTGATCATCGCGACCGGTATTACCTGGCGCCGGTCGAGCTGCCGCTTCTCGATTCAAAATATTATGAAACGGAGCATTTTCGAGTGGTTTCTGGAAAGGAATCGACGCCGCTCGTCCGCGAGGGTGACGGAAATCTGAAGGCCGCGAATGTGCTTTACCATGCCGAAAAATCGCGGGAGTTCTTTGCGACCATTCTGAATTCGGATGAAGTAAAAAATATGGAGCAGGTCATTCTGCGACTCGACATTACGAACGAATACAGTCCTCAGGGACACTTTGCGAACGATCTTTATGATCCCCAATTCAATAACGCCGTGTCGGTGAACGGAAAAATCGAAAAACCAATTGGAGCAACGCTGCCCTGGATGCGTGAGATCTGGTTTCGTCCCAAGAAAGACATTCTGGTTGCTGATTTGATGGCGCAGCTGTCTGAAGATCCGATTCAAACGGTCATGCGGGATGCTCGGCATGAATTCTACCCGATTCAACTGGATAGCGCGGTAAAAGGGGTGGAGTATACGCTCGCGAGCGTTCCGTTTTCGACTGCAAATCTGATCAGTTCTTTTTTGGGAATTTGCGGTTCGATTGCCACGATGGAAGGAGTGCTTCTGGGCATCAGAATCATCAATAAGCTATCGACGCCGAAGTGGTTCTATCTCGAAACGGCAATGGTTCCCGAAATCGTCCATCATGAATATTCTCACATCGCACTTTCGGACTATCTTGCGCCGAATACTTCGACACCGGTGATTGAGGGCATGGCTGATTATTTTGCCGCCGCGATCGGAAACAATCCGAAACTGGCTGAAAAAATTAAAGCATATTCAACCGCGCAGTCGAAGGACGGAAAGAAACCGAAGTTTTTTAAAATCGAAGAAGAAGCAATGGGTGCCGCACAAAATGACTTTGTTTTAAGTCTTTTGTGGGGACTTCGAGATATTTTTGGAGCAGACCGCGCGAATCATTTGGTTTTTGATGCTAGAAAATTTCTCAGTACCGACAAATCCAGCATCAGAAAGGGCTTAACGAAGGCATTAATTCGTTCTTGTGAGGCGAATTGTACAGATGTCCTGACTGATACACTTCGTCTGCACGAATATTTTCAGGATCGGGGGCTCTAAAAATAAAAAAACGACTAGCTGCGAAATAAGTGCTGCCATGGTGCGAAATTCGAGGATAGGAGTATCCCCACAAAGGGAGATACCAAATGAAAATGAATCAACTGTTCGCCTCGTTTATTTCGATGCTGATGATCGTCACGTTTCCAATGAATGCTGTTCACGCGAGTGAGGCATCCCTCGCTGACGCGATGAATGAACTTCAGTACAACCTGACGGTTCAATGGGATCAAAAAGATCAAGCGGCCAAAAATCAATACGTCGATGCGTTTACCCAAAAGGTTGCCGCATTGAAAGCTGCTGGATTGAGTGATGAAGAATTGCTCAAGGCTGTTGCTACAGAAGCAGGCGATCCGCAAAGTGCAGCCGATCTTCAAGCACTTTCTGAATACGCAAAAAGCAATCAACTGACTCCGGAACAAATCACGGATGCAGTGGTGCAATACTCGAACCAAGCATCACATGATGGTGCCCATTGGTTGGGTAAAGGTGGTCATGGTGACGGATTTCCAATCGGTGGGGTTTTGATTGGCGTCGGCGTGCTCGCTGTAATCGTAGTAGTGATTTATATTGTACAAAACCAAAAGAAACCAACTCCTGCAGCAACTCCAGCACCGACTCCGGATTGTGGAACTTGTTGTGGTAGCGGCGGCAGCTCTGGCGGCGGCGACGGACATCATCACGGTGGTGGCGATAGCTCTGGCGGCGGCAGTTCAGGTGGCGGCAGCGACGGCGGTGGTGATGGACACGGTGGCGATGGTCACCATGGCCATGGTCATGACTAAGATTTGATTGAAATTTTATAAAAAAGGGCTGGAAAATTTCCAGCCCTTTTTTTATTGGAATCGGGTGTTTCAAAAACTTAACTTCTCCTGGGATTTTAATTCCGTTAATCAGAAATACGGGATTCGAAAACCAAGGAGAAATTAATGAAGTTAAATCAAATTTTTGCATCTTTTGTTTCGATGCTCATGATCGTCACCCTTCCGGTGAATTTTGCCCGAGCCGGCGAGGTATCGCTTGCGGATGCGATGAGCGAATTGCAATACAACCTGACTGTAGAGTGGAATCAAACCGATCAAAATGCCCGCGATCATTATATCCAGGCGTTCGTTCAAAAGATTCAGGCAATGAAAAAGGGCGGAATGAGCGATGCAGAGCTCCTTCAATCAGTAGCGGTTCAATCGGGTGATCCACAGACCGCTGCAGATCTGAAAACTCTTTCTGATTATGCGAAAACCAATCAACTTACAGCCGACCAAATTACTCAAGTCGTCGTTCAATACGCAAATCAATCGGGGCATGAAGGTGCGCATTGGATGGGGCAAGGTCCGGGTAGCGGCATCCAGATGGGTGGCGTCATCGTTGCAGTCGGTGTGATTGTCTTTGTGGCCGTCATCATTTGCATCATTAGAAATAATCAGCAAACTCAAAGCGGTGGAAATCCGCCTGTTGTGACTTCAAGTGGCGGCGGTTGCAATCCATGTGATCCCTGCTGCAGCAGTGGCGGAAGTAGCGGCGGAAGTAGCGGCGGCAGCTCGGGTGGTAGTTCTGGTGGCAGCTCAGGCGGCGGCAGTACAGGTGGGCAGCACTAATCTTCAGTCCTCACTAAAGTAAAAAAAGGGTCGGAGAAATCCGGCCTTTTTTTATGAATTCAAGGACCAGGTGGACCAGGGGGAGGGCCTGCTGCTGGAGTGCTAGAAGGAGTGGGTAAGCCCGCGGGCGCTGCTGTTCGGTAGAAAACAGTCGAAAGCACAATCGGAGAATCTCCTGCCAAACTGTGAGTTCAGAATGGGGTGATGTTTCCATTCAAAGCATCGACCGAATAGACATCAATGGCATTCGAATGGCCGCTAAGATAGAGAGTCGAATCAACTGCATCAAATGAAAGCGATGTCGGTTGCGAATCTAAAATCGAAAGAGCTGCGCCATTCAAGCTCATGTCTGAAATTCTGATCGATTGCAAGTATGTGGTTGAATCGCCCAGGTTTTGATAGGTTACGATCACAAAAGTTCCCGAAGGATCAATGACCATCGGAGCAAGCAATTGGATGGAAGTTAAATCGTTTGCTACCGGCCCGAGTGTAATGCCTTCTAAGTTTCCGCTTTGGCCGAGCCCAATTTTTGATACCGTACCCGTGCTATTGGCCACGATGATAAAGTTTCCATTTGGGTCGATCGCCATACTCAGTACGGTAGGATCGAGTGGAGCTGAATCTTGAATCCAGGTAATTTGCCCATTTAGCAGGGAATAGGCTTTCACCGTATTGTCTTCGTCGGTAAGTAGATACATGAATTGGTCGGTGGGATCAAAAAGAATGCCGTTTGAATGGGGAATCTCGATTGAGGACGGTGTACCGAGTGATCCATTATCAGCAATTGCAAATGTTTTTAGAATTGAAGGCTGAACGACGTAAAGAAACTTACCTCCGCGGTCGATCGAAATTGCTAAGGGCGGTTCGGTCACATCGACTGCAGATCCAGTGTTAGCAGCTGTGCCATTGGTGATGCTCAAGCCTTGAATGAATCGGGATTCAAGATTGCCCACAAAAGCAAAATTAGTATTCGGATGGATGGCAATGAGATTGTGGGCTGAGTTATCTGTCGCGTCGATTACGCTGATATTACCCAGACGTTCGGCACTGGTCAGAACTTTCATCGATCCTATTTGGGCCCTAATTCCTAAGGTAGTCGCTACGTCAAGCATTAGGCTTGGGGTGAAGTCATGGTGGACACGATGTTAAACGTTGCAGAGATTCCGGTTCCCGGTATCGTCGCCGTCACTTGATTCACCCCCGAGACGGGGTTAAAACCATAACAGCTGGCTACGCCATTGATTCCGGTAACGTTGTTGCTCTGACAGGCGATCGGCAGTGCATTGATTCCATGGTTTGTATTCCAATCCACCGGAGAACCCGCAATGGCGTTATGGTGCAAATCAGTTACTAATACTGAAAGTGGATAAAAAAGCGAGGTGCCCACTTGCGCAATCTGATGGTCGCCTGCCCGAATCGTGAGATAAGCAGGCGTTGGATCTGCGCCAATGTTGAATGAGTTTGACGTTCCAGTGAGGGTGCCGGAAACCGTGGTCAGACTCGCGCTCAAAACATAACCCGTCCCTGCGAAATCGATTTTCGTATTCGAAAAAATTGATTTTCCTAATGTCATTGGGCCCGAGGTGTCTCCTAGAAGTGAGGCGGATCGACCGCTTCCATCGGTCGAAATCTCGAGGTAGACCGGCTCGTCGATGTTTGGGTCTACGTTATTCCACGGGTCGACTGCCGAGACCTGAAAGCCGGCAGAATACATTCCATCAGCATAGGTTCTGATGGGCGCGCCGGACGTGCTAATCGTGAGGTGAGAGAAAACGAGCGCAACTGCCGGTGCGGCAACGGGTAATACGCTGGTGGTGTGGGAAATGTCGCCCGATTGAACGGTAATGTGCATGATCCTTGCCGTGCAAAGCGTAAATTCAAACTGATCAACGCCGTTTATATCTGCAGCAAAAGCAGTGTCGGACGGTACTTCGATGGCTTGTGCATCATCGGTAGAGAATGTGACCACGTCGCTAAAATCGGGCATCGGGTTACCTAGAGTGTCGAGCGCGGTCACCTGAATATTAAACGGAGATCCTGCAATGGGTGCATCCGGCACGCCGATTTCGAACGAGCCTAAAACCTGAACGGGGCTGGGCGATGGGGTGGATGTGGGTACCGGTGTCGCTACAGGTGTATCACTGGGCGTAGTGGTTGGAGTAGGTGTCTGATCGAGGCTCGGGTCGATCTCGCTTAAGCTCATGTTTGCAGACGGCATATTGCAAGCAGAATTCAGAAGCATCATCAAAATGATGATCTTCGAAACTGCGGCCGAAAGTGACGTCAGAAGTACACGCATCCAATTATAATTATCGGAAAAATAAGGAAATTTTTTCAGAGTGTCGGCCTCGACATGATCGAAAATTGGCGCAGTCAAACACGTGCATTTTTTGAAGTTTTGGTTTACGGTAAAGCCCATGAAAAAAATTGCAATTGTCACCGGCGGATCGAGTGGAATCGGGCTTTCAACCATCCTGAAATTAAGGGCAGATGGAGTACATGCTGTGTCGTGGGATTTGAATCCACCCAAGGCTGATGTGCCCTTCATTCATTGTGATGTCTCGAGCGAAACCCGCATTGCCGAGGCGTATGCCGAAACCGTCAAAGCTCACGGAGTGCCTACGATTCTGGTCAATAACTGTGGCATTCAGTACATTGCGCCGGTTGATGAATTTCCGCTCGAGAAGTGGAATCAACTCATTTCAGTCCTGCTGACCGGCACATTTCTTTGTTCAAAAGCGGTCATCCCGGGACTCAAGAAACAAGGGTGGGGGCGAATCATCAATGTTTCGAGCATTCATGGTAAAGTTGCAAGTCCGTATAAGTCAGCGTATGTGGCAGCCAAGCATGGTGTTCTCGGACTCAGTAAAGTGATGGCGCTCGAACTTGCCGAACACGGAGTGACCGTGAATTCCATTTGTCCGGGTTTTGTCGATACCCAACTCATGCGCCAGCAAATTACGAAGCAGGCCGAGTTAAATCACATGAATGAAGATCAGGTCATTTCAGAAATCATGCTCAAACCCGCTTGTGTGAAAAAATTTACAACTCCAGAGCAAGTGGCCGACATGGTGGCTTACTTTGCATCCGATGCGGCTTCGACCATTACTGGCGAAGCGTTCTCAATGTCGGGCGGTTGGGGGATGGGGCAGTAATCCGAAGTATTCGAGAATAAAAGCGTTGCTCGATGGTGCCAACGGATCAAAATTTGCGGATACTGCTTTGCCGGTGGTGCCGGCGATGCCCCATGCATGAACCAGTCCTCTTTCAAAAACAATGCGCTCGAATATTGTTCCGCCGGTTGAGGTCACGGTGCTATCTGTAATTTCGGCGACATACCCGTTCGGATAATTTTGGGTGCTAGAAGATCGCACGATTTGCACTGAATTATTTCTTTGTCCGTCATCGCGGAAGTCGAACATGACTTCAGAGCTCGCTAAAGTCAGGCTTGCATGTAGGGGTAATACTCGGGGGTCGTCTGCACCATGAAGGATGATCAGGCGATCTACCTTTGATGGGCCTCCGACTCGTCCGCATTCATACGCTTTTTCGCCTAGGTATTCAGGACTTTTTTGAGTTTGCGAAAGGAGCACCGATTCTGCCGTATCAATTGATTCAGCAACCTTAAAAGCCAAGCCCGAGTGAACGGCTACCCCTTTAAAATAATCGGGATAGCACGCGAGAAAAGCGTGGGCCATGGCTCCGCCTGCACTCATGCCGGCGACAAATACTCTTTCACGATCGATCGAGTAAAAGGGCATCATCCAATCGATGAAAGAAATGATTTGACCCATTTCAGTTGTGATCTCGGTCGAAGAGAAACGCTGTTGTTCGAAGGGCAAAAACCAATTCCAACAGTGATCGGGATTATGAAGAATGGACTGCTCGGGCACGAGCACCATGAACTTGCCTTTTTTGGCTTCGGCTTCCATTCCGGTACCTTGAAGCAAGATCGACGCATCTTGTTTGCAACCATGCAGCATTAATAAAAGTGGAAGCGTACCTTTTCCGGGATGGTCTGGAATCACCAGTTTAAAATTTCTACCGGCATAAGGAATGTCGACCGTATTAGCCAATGCAGCTGATGAAAAAAATACACTGAAAAATAAAAGCGCGCTCGTCAGGAATGACCGTATCCTCATCTTTCATCCGTATCAGGAAACGGTCAGGTAAAAAAGTCTAAAAAAACCTAAAATGCCGGGCAAGCAACTTGTGCAGCAGCTGCTGCATTTGGATCTTTTTTATCTTTCAGTTTTTGACATTCTTTTTTAGAAAGTCCTTTGCAAGGATCGTCATCACTATCGTCGTCATCTTCATCGTCCGAACTGCTGCTCGATGCGGGATTTCGTGATGCCGAATCATCAGAATCTTCGGGTGCATCTTTTGCCTGAAATGAATTGGCGAGCGTTTCTTCTTGGCTATCGCCCACATCATCTGGGCACGCGACTTGGGCTACGGCCGCTTTTTGCGAATCTGACAGATCAGAATAATCATCATCTGCGTGTGCGACTGAGGCATGGGTGCCTGCAAAAAACAGACAGCATGCGGTAATAAAAAAAATGCGATTCATAAATCCCCCGGACCAGAATAAGAGGCCTTCCTATCATTATAGACGGTGAATTTAAAATAGTGAACTAAATTGGTTTGTTATTTAAGTGTTGGTAATATTAAGTCTTTTAAATGGAGAAAGGTGGTAGTGTGCCTCGATCTTATGCTTAAGATTCTTAGCTCCTACCACCTTTTTTTCTCATTCCGTACATTGGTATTTCTCCAATACGGCTGATTGGGCTGGCACTTGGGCATAAAGAGCCTTCCTCGAATGTTTCCATTCAAGTTTGCGCCTTCCGCTTGTATCCCAAAAAAATCTGGGACACGGCCACTGAAATTACTATAGGCATGCAACGAGCGGTCTCGAGCTCTATCAACTGAGACAACTCCAAACTGTCTATAACAATTCACCCATGAGATCCTCACGGTTACCCGCTTATCGATCTCATCCGCCACAGTGACACAGAGTCTTGCGACTTAACTGCCACTGCTTCCGTGCTTTCATTCTCAATCCTTCGTATCATGTCGCCCTCTTCAGTCGTGCAAAACACATGGATCCGAATATTTCGGTTACTGACCCATGACATTGACCTTCGCATGGCTTTACCCATGCTCGGCATTCTGCTGATGACTCTCAACGAGGTTCGCTTTCGCTGCAACCTGATCCTTCGCTTTCCGCCATGCATGAAACCCACGAGTTACCTCGACGAGTTCCTGGCAGACGCTACAGTAGCAACCGAACAACTCTACCGGCGGAACTTTAATCACGTTGCCGTGATATTCATCCGCTGGACTGAAGAACTAGCTTCGCTGCATTTTCTCCATCAACTGCTTTCGCAGCCAACACCTGGATAAGGAGCATAAGTCGTGCCGGGGATTATTGCCTGCAAGCGTTCGTTAAAGTGTTAGTCCGTATTGGAGGACGATGGTCGTTGAGTACGATCCCGCACCCGCGCTCGAAAAATCGACCTTGACGTCATATTTCGGAGTGGGCGAAAAACCACTTTGGCTAAAAACGTGGGTCGAGGACGCAATCGCTGCGGTTTCGAGGGTCGCTGGCGAAGTTGAGCCTAAACTTACAGCACTGGGAGTTGAGCTATCCAGTCCCGCCGTAATCGGAGCGCCGTAACTGTCGATGCTGTTCCACATTCCAGATCCTGCAGGACCGGTAGTATAAATTTGAATCACCGCGTTTTTGCATTTGGTATTTCCTCCGGTTCCGCACACATTGAGGTTGTTATCGAAAAGACTTCCAATCGTCAAATAGCCAAAATCCAAAACTGCATTTCGAATGCTCGGGGGGTTCCAATTCGAAGTGTCGATCGTCATGTTTGTATTTGCTGCGTTCACCACGGTAACGGTCTGATTATTTGAAGCTGCATAGGCGGTAGACCAAAAAGCCTTGAATAAGTGTTGGGCTAGAGTGGGTGCTTCGGTCGTTAAGTTGATGATCGCTTCCGACTTGCGGAAGCGCCTCCGGGGTGACTGATGGCGCGACATGAGTGCCGCATGCACTGAGAAAAAAACTCAGCGTGAGTAAGAATCCGATAGCACTGAGCATGAGAATGGTTTTTGCGGTCCGAACGGTAGGTTGGTTGTTTTTCATAAATGGCCTCCTCGCCATGCTCAGAGTAATTGCACTCAGAATGCCAAGTTCGATTCCTTGAATTTCTGAGGTTTTTCTGAAGGAAAGGCATCGGGTGACACAGGTCTTTTGATCTCAAGCGACCTGAGCTCAATGAAATCAGTTGAAGTTAAAGTGTCCTTTCAGACGCACTATTTTATGGTTTCGCTTGCGGGATATAATCGTGAGTAGGGGAATCATTTGAAGCGGAATCATTTTTCAATCATTTTATCAATCGCAGTACTTTGCCTTTCGAGGGATGCACGTTTAAGATCAATGCTGCCAAAGGTGCTGCTTCGCCGGGCACGACTTCAGCCAGTGCAACCGCATCACCGACGCCGGTTCCAACTGCGACAGCTTCTCCGGGTTCTTCTGGTTTCATATCCTCACGTGTAGGAATTCCCGCACTTTCTTTTCCTAGTGCTAGCGGGGGGCAGGCGACGCTTGCTTCGGGATTGTCTATACAAAGTGTCGTCGTCGATTCCGATAAGAACGTTTATTTTAATGATTACAATGCAGAAATAATTTACATGCTTCCGGCAACTACAGGGACATTCTTCGGGCAAAGCATGACCGCCGGAAATCTTTATGTCTTAGTGGCAGGAGGCGGCTATGGTACCAATTGGCTCGCGCTCGATTCTGCCCAGAACCTGTTTTTTGCGGATTCATTTCAGAACACCATTCGTATGGTGCCGTTTGTGGATGGAATGCATTACGGCCAAAACATGGTGGCAGGAACTGCCTATATAGTGGCTGGAAACATCGCATTTCATGGAACCTCGCCAGATGGCACGTTAGCGACGAGTGCGTTACTTTATAATCCCCAATCAGTAGCGGTAGATTCTGCAGGTAATATTTTTATAGCGGATACGGGCAATAATTTGGTGCGCATGGTTTCTGCGACCAGCACCAGTCATTTCGGAATTCCGATGTTGGCAAATCGAATTTATACGATTGCAGGGGATGGTTCACAGAGCGATTCGGGTGATGGTGCAAATGCACTTTCTGCCGAATTTCAGGACGTGTCATCGGTAACGGTAGACGCTTTAGGAAATGTTTTTGTGGGTGATTACGTCCCGGCCTGTCGAATTCGCGTCATTGCGGCCACCACGAGTACTATTTTTGGATTGAGTCTCAATCAGGGTGATATCCAGACGGTCATCGGAAATGGAACTTGCGGGTCAACTCCAGGAAATGGACAATTGCCGAGCGCCATCTCGGAGGCCGGAACGTCTGTTTCGTTTGATACTTCTGGAAATCTCTATTTTCCGGATTACAGCAACGGTACCATTCGTGTAGTGCCGAATTCAGACACTACTTTGTTCGGGGTCAGTGTTCTTCAAAATCTTATTTATACCATCGCCGGTATCGGGTCAGGGAGTCCATCAAACGTTGCTAGTCCGAATGGTACGGCAGCCCTCAGTGCCCAGATTGCAGGCGCACAACAAGTGGCACTCGATTCGGACGGAAATCTTTATGTGCCCAATGGTGGATTTTACGAAGTTCAGCTAATTCCGCAAGCGAATGCCACGCTGTTCGGACAGCCTATGCTAGCGAACAAAGTATATACGATCGCAGGTAGTGCTCCGTTTGTGGGCGAAGATTCGCCGGTTGCGGATGCGCATTTGTCTGGTCCTTCAGGTGTTGCGTTTGATGCTTCAGGAAACATGAGTATTGTCGATGGCGGCAACAACGTGATCCGTTACGTGCCAGTTACTTCGGGAACCTTTTTTGGAATCTCGATGACGGGCGGAAACATCTATGCGATTGCTGGTTTCGAAAGTGGCTCGTGGGCTGCTTATTCTGAAGGCGCTGTCGCTTTGGGGCATGCGATTACGTCGGTCTATCAAAGCGTTTTTGATTCGCACGGAAATGTTTTGTTTATCGACACTCCGAGTGTTCCTGTCTTGCGTTTACTTGCGAACCAAACTGGCAATTTCTATGGCGCTGCTCGTGTGGCGGGCCATGTTTATACGCTCGCAGGAGATGGTGCGACGGCGACACTTTCAGGAATCGGAGGCCTTGCAACAGGCGCGCTGATGTCAGGTTTGTCGTGGGTAACCACCGACGCAAATGACAATATTTACCTTTCGGATATCGCAGATTATGAAATCCTCTTTATCCCGAATGCGGATGGTAGCCACTTTGGCCAAATGATGACCGCCCATCACATTTATACGATCGTAGGAGATGGTGTTCAAAATCGTTCGGCAGAAGGAACTGCGATCAGTAGTGCCGAGCTTCTAGGGCCATATCCTCTCGTAGTAGATTCATCTGGTAACTTATTTTTGGGAGATGTTGATAAAAAAAACGAGGCTCGGGTAATGATGATTCCGGCCTCGGATCAGAGTGCCTTCGGTCAAACGATGCTCGCCAATCATCTTTATACAGTCGCGGGGTCTACGGGATATGGTTATGCCGGAGATGGAGCAATCGGTACGGATGCGCTTTTGACCTTGCCATCAGGGCTTGCAATAGACGCGAACGGAAATTTAATGATTACGGAAATTAGAAACCGAGTACAGGTGGTTGCTGCCCAAACCAATACCTATTACTCGCAGAGCATGAGTCTTGGATTCATTTATACCCTCGCAGGTGACGGCTCGGTTGGCTTTTCGGGCGACGGTGGGCTCGGAACCAGTGCAGTGATTGATTCTCCTAATGGCGGCGCAATTGATCCGCTGACGGGCAATTTTGTATTCACGGATTCGGGTAACAATCTGATCCGCGAAATCAGCCAGTAAATGGCGCACCCGCCAGGACTTGGCCACTACGCTTTTTCGCTTCAGGCTCAAAAGCTGCGTAGCCTCACCTCAGTCACTGAGTTAGGCATCCTGCCTAACTCTCCGCACCGCGAGCAGTACTCGCACTGCGGTCGTTCCTTCGCTTCAAGTCCTGTCGTAAATGCACAATCTTCCCCGTAGATTTCCAATTTTAGAAAATCGAGTGAGCTGAACGAATGAGATGTACACTGAAGTACTTCGAATGAGTAAGTGACCATGCCCCTCTCATTGGGGAAGAGCCTGA
>CAIKYX010000139.1 GCA_903831745.1 Oligoflexia bacterium | reverse complement strand
GGACTTTATGACGGAGACGAGAAGAAATTTAAACCATTTATAAACCCCAAACAACCATCCCTGGGGTAAAGGAGTGTTACCCATGTCCTCTGGCAAATCTGTAACCTATGTTCCTTGTTGCACAGCATCGCTGGTTGAAGCGCTCGCTGCTGTAGATATGGCTGCAGGCTTATTCATTTTGAATGAACAGGCTGAAGTCGACAGCATCGCCAAAGTGATCATGGCGAGTGGAATGCTTTTAATGGTAATGAATTTGTTAAACATGGAGAATCTGGCCCTTCTCTAGATATTGTACCGCTATAGTCAGGTATTGAAATATTAAAGTTATTTGGTAAATATTTGTAATTAAAGGATTTTATTTAAAAATGGCGTTCCGACTGCCTGATTCAATGAAAAAAGTTGAACTTATCTTCGATTCTCCATTGCGGTGCGTAAGACTGCTTGATACTTACCGCCCACGAAGAAAGAGAGAACATTTTTTATGAGAATTCAAATTCTATTGGGCGTTTTATTAATGAGTACCAGCGCGTTTGCGGATCGCAATATCGAGTGCAAGGGCAAATGGCATTTTGCAAAAACCGATGCGACGGTAACCGCTACGGTCGTAAATAATACCACGGTTAAGGTTTTGTCGGATGACTCGCTTTATGACGATATGGGTGACGGAGCTACGACTGAAGTAAATCTGATTCAGCAAGCCAGTCTTACTGCCGACGATTATCACGCCAGAAAATATGTGGGCTACAATCGGTTTTCTTACCATGCGTACGTTGGCCCTCAGTACGGAGCTTATTGCGGCCTGTTGCTTCCGGAAAATGTAGTCGATTTTTCTAGGCCAGGCGCTGGCTCTTTTTATGCGTATGATATTTGCCAGATGGACCAAGACGGTGGAACGCTTCGTCTTGTGTGCAGTTTTAAATAATCGTCTGACCCGTGAAAAGCGACATTTTTACAGGAAATTGCTCGAGAAGCGCGCGAAGTGTTTCTCGGGCTTCTTTGCTTTTTGGATGTTCGGGCGATGAGATTTTCTCGGCCAAGATGAGTTCGTTTTTCATCGAGTGTTCCCAGCCTACGAGTTCGGTAGCAGTCACCTTGTAGCCCTGTGATTGCAAAAACAAGCTGCGGATCACATTGGTAAGATGACTTCCAAATTCCCTGCGATGAATCGGAAAATCATAAAGTGCGCGATTGGCAGATGTTTCTTTGACGCTTTCGAGTGATCTTGCCACTTCGGCCTGGCAGCAGGGCACCAGCGCAAACGCCTTTGCTTCATGCTTGATTCCGAAAAGTATGGCATCGTCAGTGGCCGTATCACACGCATGGAGCGCGCAGACCAAGTCTACCGAACCATTCAGTTTTGCGTCTTGAATCGAAGAAGGTAGAAAACTCATGCGGTCAAAGCCCGAATCGAGTGCGAGTTGTTTCGAGCGCTCGATGAGTTCGGGTCTGGACTCGATCGAGACTATCTGACCTTGTCCGGATCGTCTCAGAATCAGGTCGTAAAGTATAAATCCCAAATACGATTTTCCGGCCCCCATATCGACGATTTTAAAGTCAGGATTCTTGGACTCTATCCTCTCGATCAAGGGTTCAATGAGTTGGGTAAGGTGGTAGACTTGCTTTAGTTTTCGGCGTGAGTCTGCATTCAGTTTTCCATCCGCTGTCAGAATATGCAGCGCTTTCAAAAGCCCTGTTGATTCGCCTTTCCAAAAATCCATGACTTCTTATACAGCAAATCAAAGATTTCAGACTTAAAAAAAACACTTTGCGACGTTGACACTTCCTAAAGGTTCGATAGCATTTAAGTACATCAGTTGGTGTTTTTTGCTTCAAGGAAGAAGCGGGATTGATACATCCGTATCATTACACCCGGAAAGTCTTAACAAGTCATAGTGTGTGTGGTTGCGGGCGAGTCCGTGTCCAAGGGATTGGATGGAAGGTTTTCGCTTGATCGAGGGAGTGATCGGTTTGACCCGTTTACGGCCCCGGTAGAGGTTTCTCTACCGGGGCTTTTCTATTACTGGGGGAGGAGAGGAACAACTTTCGTGAAATAAGGCGGCCCGCAGTTCGGTAGCGGTGAAGTAGGCTAGGTGGGAGCGTAGGGGTTCCAATTTGCAAGCAAATCAAAATTTAGCCCAGGTGTTTAGAGCCAAGTTAAACCCTGAGCGTAACTGTTAGGGGCAGGGGGTGCCGTTACAGTTATTGGCAGGCTTTGTGAGCTCCGTGACTTCGAGCCGCCTCGTCATCACTGCCCAGATATATTTCACTATTTGTGCCAAGTGCCATGAGGGTGGCGCTTCGTAAAGAAACACGCACTTAGCTCTCGTCTCACTTTTGCCTGGGTCACTGTGGCCCTGGGTCACGTCGGTGCGAACCGACACTCCTGTTGTGGTTTGATTTCGAACTAAACGATTTTAATTTAAAAAACTGCACACAATTTGCCTTAAAACCCCTAAAAACATGGGGATTTCTTCGAATATTATTCTTGATAATAATGATACGGTAATATAGATTAACGACAAACTTTGCTGCGATACAGATTTTAACAGGATGCCTGGTAGATCTGCCCGCGAGCAAAATTGACAGCGATTTGCCTGCCTCAGAAGTCGAGTATCAGGTTTGGGAATTGAATCGCTACGTAGATGCTTTAGATGCAGCTTTGAATCGGTGTTCTGGAATTAAAAATTCAATGACGATCAGCCAGGTCACTTACGCTTCTGGAATGATTAATGTCATCAGAGAGAATTCACCTAAGATCATTGCTGAATGTGCAGATTTGCACAAATACGTCGAGCCAACTGGTCATGCAATTGGTGAGTTCGTACAAGTGATTACTTTGTTTTCGCAGATTCCAAGTCGATCTACCCGCACCATTCGCGGATATACCACTTTGCCAAAGGGACAATGCATGCTGATTCGACTGGCTCAAAAGAAAACTCAACTGTTTACAGGAGATGATCAGAAAATAGGAGCTTTCCGAAAGACCTATAACGAAATCTTGGCTTCACAGGAATCGAAGCTGACCGAGTATCTGCAAATTCCTCAGCCAAAAGGAGTCAATTGGAGCGACGTAAAATTTAATTTCTCACTCGTCAAAGATGGCGTTCGTGTTGACGGTTATATTTCAAATATTAATCTCTAATACTTAATACATGAAATCACACGCACTTAAACTTCTGGTCGTTACCTTACTCATCGGAAGTTTAAGTGCCTGTTCTAAATCGGCTGCGCCCAAGCCCAGTGGGCCCGCGACTCCTCCTCTTCCAGATAAGCAAGTCGTGCCGCCTCCGCCGCCACCTCCGCGCACTTCTCCGACCCCAACGGTTTCTCCTTCTCCAGCCACAAAGCCTACCGTGACACCGACTCCTTCGCCGGTATCGGCCGAGTTAAAAGACCGCTATGGAAAATGGTTCAATTTTCAGATCCTTGATGCCCAAAGCAAGGTGCTCAAAACCTGTCAGGGTAAAGACATGGCCATGCCTCAGGTTCGGGTGCAAGCATTTTCCAAGAATTCAAAATTCAAAATCGAAAAGCTCGATACGCCGGTTAAAAACATAAGCCCGATCGAAGCTGCAAAAGCCATCCATCCGAACGCGCTTTATTTGGGTAACGGACCCATTTTTGATGATGAAGGCCCTAAGGGGTATATGAAATCAGACGGCAAAGTACTGGATATGGTGACGACGGGGCTGAATTGTTCTCCGGGTACTTCCGGAAATTGGGGTGACGAAAATTCTGTTTTTGTGTCTTATCGCGCGCTCGACGCCCAAGGACGACTGAATGATCAAAGCGATCTAATCTATAAAGTGGTTCCCTACGAATATTTGTGCAAGCAATTTGGAATCGCTGCATACGTCGACGCATGGAAGAAAAGACATCCTGGTAAATCGGACGACGATTTCGAAAAAGAAAATAAAATCTTAACCGACGACTTATTGAATGCCAATCAAATCGATTTTGCCATTCAAAGCGGTCCTGGCTCTTTGCGAGGCGGAGTCAGTCATTCGAGCGGATCAGGATCCGTGTATCAAGACCGCCGTTCTTATCTAGGCGTCACCGTTGATGGCTTACCGGTAACCGTCGATGTCGATGGTCCGACTACGCTTAAGTGTGTGGCCGAAATGATGCGCGATGAATTCGGAATTCGCGATCTTTTGTTTCGCGATGCCAATGGAACCGGAGTTGCGTTTCACGAAAACGGCACTTGGACCGGTTGGCCGAGCCCGGGCGATCGCATGAGTATCGAAAGTGTTCTGATCGTCGAGTAGTTACTTGATACAACGAACCGAAAGTTTTTCATCTCGGTTGGTCCACACATTCGGGTAGACGGTTTCGGTATCGCCGAACATACCGCAGGTAAAGTCACGAGCGGTGCCGCGCGCGTTCCAAACCACGGTCGAAGACCACCATTTTTTATTTTCGCCATACGAAGCCGGTTTCATTTCAGGAAATTGTCGGTAGAAGGACGCGAGATCTTTTCTTTTAATCACGGGTACGCCCAATTCGTGAGCCATGCGCCTCTTCGTATTAAAACAATGCTGAAGCGCTTCGTACTCATAAATGGTCGGTAGGTGCAGTCCTTGTTTCTCGCAGGCAAAAACAGCCGGCGACGTTTTTGTTTGATCAATTTCGGCTTCGCTGAGTGCTCTTCGATTATGCACGACCGTTCCGTCCTTTAAGACCGGATACGATTCGCCCTGAAGATCTCCTGCTGCTTCGTCTAAAGCCTTCATTGAATACAGGGGCTTTCCGTCAGACTCAATCTTCTTTGCCCAGAGCACGGTATGTGGGTCGCCGTCATCGTCGACCGAGACCATTTCGAGAAAATTCGGGTCTGAGGCATCCTTTAAGGTGCAGTCATAGGATAGGGGATTGGCAGCGTAGGTAGTGCTGGAGAGTGCAAAGCCCAGAGCGAGACATACGAGCGGATTGACGAAAATGCTTTTTGATTTCATTGCGGCGCACAGTACATCGCCTGTGAGATCTTTGCAATGAAATTAGTTGGGATAAGCGAGTCGATAAATGTCGGGTAAATTGCGTTGGCGCTCTTCGAGATCGAGTCCGTATCCCACCAGAAAATAATCTTCGACCTGACGGCCGACATATTTAACAGGCACCTCGACGACGCGTTTTGATGATTTATCAAGAAGCGTGACGATTTCGAGTGATGCAGGTTTGGATTGAATCAGGCGGTCATAAAGAAAGCGAAGCGAGCGGCCGCTATCGATGATTTCTTCGACGATGATCACATGTTGTCCAGAGATGTCGCGCGAAATATCTTTTAGAAGTGTGACTGTGCCAGTTGAAGTTTGCCCTTTGCCGTAACTCGAGAGTCTTACGAAATCGATTTCGACGTCCATGCGAAGCTCGCGGATCAGGTCCGACATGAACACGAAGGCGCCTTTCAGGACGCCAATCATCAGAATGGTTTTGCCGGCATAATCGGTGCGAATTCTCTCAGCAAGTTGCTGAACAGTATCGTCAATTTCTTTGGCAGAAAGGTATTGGGTGAACTTCGTATTGTCAGAATGAAACGAGTCACTCATGTCTTATGCGTTTGGCGATTGGGTATTTGGAGTAGTCGTAGTCGTCGGAGTGACGCCAGTTGCATCCGCAGTAGAATTTGCAGAAGCCACATTGGCAGCTTTGTTTTCGGTAACGCGCTTAAAGTTCGCCTCTTCAACACCCGAAATCGAATCCTTGAAGTTCTTAATTGCTTTGCCCATGGTATTGCCGAGCTCTGGCAGGCGACGCGGGCCTACGAGAAGAAGAATTACTCCAACAATCAAAATGTGCTCAAAAGAAATACCGAACATGTTAACCGCCCTTTTAGGCGCCTCTTAGGCGCGTCTTTTCGTTGAAACTTACTGGATCAATTTATACAGAAATTACGACTTTCAGTCAATAGAGTTCAAATTCGAACGGGCAGGTGCGTTTGCGGTCTCGTTCATCAAGCGAAAGAGTTGATGCAATGCTGAGCCAAAACGCCTGGCGCGAGATTTTTGGAGTGAATTCCGGTATAGCTCAGGATGCGTCCCGAGCGGTGCCGTCCATTTTCCAATACAGAATCAAAGATGCAAACATGAGAAAAGAAAATAATCCTATATCCAAAGTAACGTGATTCACAAAATGGAAAAGGATCAAGGCAACTACTGTGGGCAATCGAGTGCGGCGGTAAGCCAACAAAAATGGAGTAAGAAGTTCTATCAGCATGACTGTCCAAGCCTGGCCAGAAAGGTATTGAGAATGATAGAGCCAGGACGCAATTGGATTCGAATCTCTCTTAAGACCCATGTTTGCTGCAATAATGTCACCATTCAACCATTCGCTTCTCATTTTTTCGACGGCACTATAGGTATAAGACATCCAAAATGGAATAATAATCGAAAATAGCTCGTATCGACAGACCGTGTGGCTTCCATTTTCTGCCTTGGATTTTCTGAGGGCATAATGCCTGTCTACTGGGACAAAAATAAACGCTACGGCAATTATTAAAGTTAAAATCAGATGATTCAGATAGAACGACGCTTCCATCAACAAGAGATGCGAAACCATGATTGCCACCCAGGCCGCGGCCCACCTGACTCGGTAGCCAATAGCAATAAAAACGCCAGCGACTGCAGTCGAGATCAAGAGGCCTGTATTAATTTCGTGATTAAAATAAGGCCACCCGGCAAAAACGGGAAATTGAAAATGATAAGTCTGGGATGGCCAATAGTGATCCAAAAAAGTTTGAAAAAACCAAGCATCAAAGATGATGAAGATTCCAAATAATATTCTAAAAATAGAAACGGGTCTTCCATCTACCGGGGCCAATAACCAATTTTCATATTTTTTTAGAATGTTCTTCATTGTCTATTTACTCTTTGGGTAGATTCGAACCACGACTGGTAGTCAGGATCATGTGGGCCAGGCTCAGGATAGATCCAATCATTATGTGAAAAAAAATGGTAATCTGTTGTGCACAAATCGACATCTGAATGAATGAGTGGCGCCGGAAGATGAGATACCGCTCTGCAGTTCAATCGACCCAATACTTTTTCATGATTCTGACATTGGGTATTCTTTATATATTGCAGAAAAAAATACGGGTCGTCCATGCTTGCGCGTTGAACGTTACTCAGAGAGCCAAAGTCTGGTAGTTTCCAATCACCCTCATTGATCTTAATGGCATATTCACAAACCTTGCCTTTTAAACGCATGCTCCAAGAGAGGCGCGCGCCCTCACCGGTCCAGAGATGATCGCCCTCTTCAAAGAAATGCCTAAAAGAAAAAAGAGTGAATCCAAAGAAGAATAGATGTAAAAACCATAAACGCTTGCGATGTCTATTCAATGGTTAGATTCCAAGATCGGCAATTAATAAATCAGGATGCGGTTGTTACCCGTATCGGTCACAAATATTTTTCCGCCACTCACATAAACTCCATGTGGAGCACTCAATGAAAAGATGTCAGTGGTGAAGCCTTCATTTGCGCCAACACCATTGAAGTCCGATTGCCCCAGGACATTGTTCGGAGGGGTATGATCTGCTGTAGGCATTGAATTCCAAACCAGCACACGGTTATTTGCAGTGTCACAGACAAAGAGTTGTCCTGCGCTAGTTACAAAAACACTAGTAGGCCCGCTCATTGCTGCGCCGGGAGTCGTATCTAATGCAAAATCAGGTGCGACATCGGTCGCAGGAAAGTTGTTCCAAACCAGTACTTTATTATTCCCGGTATCCGCCACTACTAGCACAGTGCCATTGGTCCAAACTCCGCTAGGATTGGAAAGGGTCCCCGACGAGCTTTGGGTCAAGATTAAGTCCGGAGTAGGATTTACAGAGGTAGGAATAGTATTAAAAATTAAAATATTATTTCCGCCCCCATTCGCAACGACTAACTTTGTTCCTGCAGTGGATACATCCTGGGGAGAAGTGTCTATTGGCCCGCCTCCGCCATTATTGGTTCCAACATGAAAATCAGCCGCAACATTGGTTGCCGGTGGTGCATTCCAGCCTAGTAAACCGATGTCGTCATCGCCAGCGCTGAGAAGACCGAAAAATGTGTTTCCAGCAGTGACGGTCAAGGTTTGATACAAATGCCAGCCATCTGCATTCACTGTGAGACTTGATGTCGGGCCAATTCCAGTAGGGATTGGATCAAAAGCCTGAATACGTTGATTATTCGTATCCGGTACAAAGAGTGTAGTGCCAGAAACGGTGACCGCACCAATCGGGCCGTTTAAGTCTGTGGCACCATTTCCTGTTGCGTTGGCACTGGATGTCGTTTGGCCCACAATGGCGGTGGCATACTGTTCATTCATGACCGAGATCGGAGAACCGCTAAAGCTAATTACCGGCGCACCGCTGGCACTGCTTGCAGCAGCGGGCACTGCCGCAGTGGGATTCAAGCCCGTACCTAAACAGGCGGTAAGTCCGGTCGTCAAAAGAACAGCTAATAAAAATTGATTGGGTTTCATTCGTGGCTCCTTAAAATTTTAAATTAATTCCTGCGCTCACTACATTTGCAAAATGGCTTTGTGTGACTGCATTGTAGAAAACATAAAATCCGTCGAGCAAATATAGCTGTCGCTCTGAAAAGTGGTAATTGAAGTTTGGCCCAACGTAAAATGCAGTTCCGTTTCCCGCGGTCCAGGTTTGAGCACCTAAACTTAAGCTGGTATCTAAATTCGGAGTGAATGAATAAGTGGTGTTCAGGCCGTACTGAAGAACGTAAAAATTAGCCTGACCCGAGTTGTTGTAAGAAGTAATTCCAATATCAAGCCCCAGAGTGATGGGATGCTCTCCTAAAACTAAATCGTAGCTCGGTAAATATTTGGCAATGGCTCCGATGCTTGAACCGCCCCCTTGTGTTGCAAGGGTTGCTCCGCCCTGAAACAGGTTTAAATGGAATTGCTTATTTTCCTCTGCTTGTGCATGAGAAAAAAACTGCGTTGTTAATAATAGGGCAAGGGTAACAATGCGCTTGAACTGAATTTCCATTTTTTTCGCCTTCATATTGTTACTCTTCTGCGAAAAATACCGGAAACTTGACTGCGACATATTAAAAAAGAATGACTTTAAGAATAAGAGCCGCAGTGCACTGCGTTATAGCCAAGGGTTTTCTTTTACCTTGAATAGAAAATCTGGCTTAAGTGATCGTAATTTTGACGAATGAGTCACTCCCCAGCCGGCTGAGTTGTATCGCCGTTTGCATCCTCAGCTTCAGGATCCTGAAGCACAGTCGTTCGATCGATCTGGGTCAGCGCGGGCTCTCCGTGCAGATCGGTGTTCATCAGAATGTCGCCGCGATCCGGTTGAACGGGGTTCGCGTACCGCGCGCGGCGCTTGCCGTCTTGTCCGCAGATAAAAAATTCAGAAGTTTTTTTGCTCAGAGAATGTGACGGACTGACTAGGCGGTATCGTTTTTCAGAGACCCCTTCGAGTCTCGGTAAAATTTCGAGAAGCGTTCGTTTTGTTTTTTGAATGACGAGATAACTAAAAGGCAGTGACTTACGATCGAGGCCAGTCAATGCATCGAGTTCGCGCAAGTAACCCGGACGCCACCAGGTTACTTCTTCGTGGCACCAATCATCTGGTTTGGCGAGCGCACCACAGGCTTGGTGGCCCATGCAAGGAAGCAAGACCTTTAGCGGAACTTCGCCACTGGCCACGCGAGGATGTTCGAGGAGTGCTTTTCTGAACGCCAGCAATTTTCGAGATTGAAGTTTAAGTGCCGGCTCGACAATGACGGTGAGTCCTTCTTCTTCGAGGTGCTTTTCGCACACATTCACAAACTGATCGATGATGGCCTCTGACGAGTTTGACGATTCGTTCAAGAAGTAGCTCATGACAAAAAGATGAAATTTAGGCGCGGTGGGTGGCAGCCAGGTCTGGGTGAGTTCGATCTTTCGATGAAACGAGCGCGCACCCCACGACATGTCGTTGACTTGGGCAAAGTATTCAAACCATTTGGTTCCCAGAGTGAGAGCGGTCTTGCTTTGTTCGATCAGTGCGAACGAACCTTGGGGGGGCAGTCCTAGGGGAGCGTATTTTTCGCCAGCCAGAATTCCGCAGGCTCCAGATGCAACTCCAGCGCCCCATTCGAGCGCGCGAAAATCTTGGGTCGCAGGAAAAGACCAGCGAAAGCCCAAACGCGAGAGTTCTGCCCAGACACTGGCGACCCGAAACAGGTTGCAGGGCATGAAGGACAGAAAATAGGCGAGTCTTCGGTTCTTGGGGTTACTGCCTTCGGTCCAGTAGGATTCGGTGTCGATCGCGTCGGTTTGCGAGCCATCGGTGCGATTAAACATTTCGGAAAGCATTTTTACATGGGGCGCCACCGAGCGAGTCATAAATCTTTTTTGTGTAAGGGCGTCTTTTTCGTCGATTAAGCGGTTTTCGAGCAGAAACTCAGTGAGATTCGTTTCAAAACCCTCTCGAAAAGCGTTGATGAGATTTACGGGAACTCGCATGAATTGTTTCCTTTTAGTGAAAGCTTCGTTACCCTTAAGTGTAAATGAAACTGGGCTTAGCTGAGAAGCAGCAACCTCGTCCTCCGCTCATTTTACTGCTCGGAGAAGGCGCGCTTGCATCACAAATACAGGATGACCTCGATTACCTCGGACTCAATTCGATCGTGATCGATGATCTTCCGTTGTCCTCTGAAGAACGGGTCCTTCCCAAATTGACGGATCCGGATGCCAACCTACGTTTTCATACCATCTTTAATGCATTTCGGTCCATGGATAAAGGCTCACCCTTCGAGCATTGTTGGGTTCATCCCGGAGTAACCGTGTGGGGCGAACGATCAGAGTTCGAGAGTTGGGCCAGACAGTCCGGACTTTCTTCGATTTCTTCACCGGGGCGCGCGCTCAATCTCTTTTGGAATACCCATCAATTGCTGAGAACTGCCCAAAAAATCGGTGTTCCTACGCTTGTCATTGATGATGAACCGGTGACATCGATTCGCGAAATCGAAGTTTCGATCAAGAGACTTTTTCAGACCAATCAGGCAACGCTTCCATTTATTTTAAAGAGCGCTTATCGGGTACGAGGCGGATATGCCCATCGGGTCATCCGCAGTCTCGACGAAATTACCGAGTGGGTTCCGATCTGGATGGATCACATCCGCGAAAGTTCTGGGGCTTCACTCCTGTTCATCGAGCGCTACCTTGAAAGTGCGCGTTGTTATGTGCAGCCATTTGCGCGCATGAAATCGGGCCAAATCGAGTATTTTCCGGTCATTGATGCGACTTTGATGTTTGAAGGTAGAAATTGGGTCGAAGTGTGTCCCGCTCAAAGCATCGACGAGTTCATTCAAGGTAAAATCGAAAACTATACCCAGAAGATTCTCGAAGAATCCGATTTCGTTGGTGTGGGCAATCTGATTTTTCTAAGTAACGGCACCGAAGTATATCTGACCGAAGCTTTGGGGCGCCCGAACTTTGCTTACCGTTTGTGGGAAAATGTAGGACGGACCAAAGCGCTTCAATGGCAGCTTCAGGCGTTGGCGCCGGGTTTGTTGGCAAAACCACCCGAGTCGCGGGCCAAGCTTCCTAAGGGCACCGAGATTTGCGGACTCAATTTAAAGTTTTATGCCGAAGATACGGCGCTTAAGATTCCGAATCCGGGCTTGATTCATGAAGTTTCACAAATCAAGGAATGGAACGAAGGATCCTACGATGGACACCTGACTTGGGACGTGGTCTCGGGGCAGGACTTGAATTGGAAATCAAATGGATCGTTGGGGGTACTCACTGTTTTTGCCCCTTCTTGGAAAGAAGTTTTAACCGGCGCGCAGGAAGTCCTGAAGGAAGTGTGGATCGCAGGCGGAGTGCAAACCAATGAACGCTTTTTAGGCGAGTTGCTTGCGCATCCGTGGGTAGAGGAGTCGATGTTTTATACCGGCTTCGTCGATGAAGAATTCATCCCCAAGCAATTGCCAGAGACTTCTTGGTTTCAAGTCATGTCGAATGCATTGATGGAAGTGACCGATCCTTTGAATGAAAAGGAATCCTGGCTCTGGATGAATCATCGATTTCCGGTGGCTGCTGGCGAAATTACCTGGATTGAACGTGAAGATTTTGTTGAAAATGGCCTGGTCGGCGTAAAAGGATGGTTTCGTTCCAGCGACGGCTCTGACGAGAGAGTTTGTGTGTTTCCGATCAATCGGACGCGTTATATGGTCCGAATTCGTAATTGGTTTTTCTCGGTTCGCCGGTCTGAGAAGGGGCGTCCACTTCAGCTCATGGCGTTGACTTCGGGAAGGGTGCATTCGATTTTCTTTAAAGACGGGTCACTGATCGAGCCAAGGCAGTGCGTTTTGATCATTGAATCGCAACAAGCACTGGTTTCTCATCGATTGCCGATAGCTGTCAAAATGACCAATCTCAAAGTCCGAGCCGAAGATGAAGTCGTGGTCGGACAGGAACTTGCAGAACTCGAGAGATGGAGTAATACTCAGAATTAACTATGGCAAGTTTCTCGAAAAAATTTCAGATTCCAGGAAAAGTTGCAGACGTCATTTATACGGCAGTGTCTTCAGATATCGAAAGATTTCTAAGCAAAACGCCGTTGTCGAATGTCACTGTCGATCGCAATGAGCCGTCCAAGACGGTGAGTTTCAAGTCGTCCATGGCCTCAGGAACCCTTTGTGCCAAGGATAACGAGCTCAAAGTCGATGTTTCGCTGAGTCTTCTCGCAACTCCATTTAAAGGCAAGATCGATGAAGGCATTACGAAGTGGCTCAATAAGGCATTCGGACTTGAAGCCTGATTCCTCTTCTTCCAAATCCGTTTTAAAATCTGCAAGTGTCATGAGCGCAGCCGTTTTCATCAGCCGGATTCTCGGGCTGGTGCGCGAACAGGTCTTCGCGGCAATGTTTGGTGCTTCGAATGCTACAGACGCCTATCAAATTGCCTTTCGCATTCCGAATCTCTTGCGCGATCTCTTTGCCGAAGGCGCGATGAGCGCAGCTTTGGTTCCAACTTTCATTCAGGTGCAAAAAGAACATGGCATGGCTCGAGCCTGGCAGGTTGCTACCCGGGTGTTTGTCGTTCTTTTCGCGTTTGTTTCGATTCTTGCGCTTCTGGGGGTAATTTTCGCCGACTCGATCGTCGGACTTTACGCCAGTGCGTACCATGCAGTTCCTGGAAAATTCGAACTCACGGTCGAAATGACCCGGATCATGATGCCGTTTTTTCCGTTTGTGGCGTTGGCCGCAGCTTTCATGGCGATTTTAAATGCCTGCGGACGATTCTTCATTCCCTCTTTTGCCTCTGCCATGTTTAATCTCGTGTCGATCTGCGTGGGGGTCGCTTGCGCAAAAATCCTGCCACATTATGGAATTCCAGCGATCGAAGGCATGGCGTATGGGGTGATTGCCGGTGGCTTGGTGCAGGCTTTGATTCAATGGCCGGTTCTGAGAAAAGAAGGTTACGAAATTCTTTGGCATCAACCGCACGCCATTCGTCCGATTCAGGATCCCGCTCTTCGAAGAATGATGATTCTGATGGTTCCAGGGACTGTCGGACTCGCTGCAACCCAGATCAATATTCTGGTCAACAGTGTGTTTGCCACTTCGGTAGGTGAGGGCGCGGTTTCTTGGCTGAATTACGCCTTCAGGCTCATGCAGTTTCCGATCGGTATTTTCGGCGTGTCACTTGCCACCGCAACACTTCCGGTGTTCAGTCGTGCCTGGAGTTCAAAGTCTTACGAAGAAGCGTCTGACTCGCTACTCAAATCGGTCAAAAGGGTTTTTGCGGTAAACTTTCCGGCTTCGGCCGGGTTGGCGTTTTTGGGCGTCCCCATCATTTCACTCATTTTTGAACACGGGCATTTTAGTCATCACGACTCTGTTTCGACGGCACAGGCATTGGCCGCCTATGCCTTGGGTCTGACCGCCTACTCTGTAGTGAAGGTGTTAGTGCCGATCTGCTATGCGATCGGGCAGACCAAGGTTGCGGTGCTCTCGAGTTTCTTTTCAGTGATTTCAAACATGATCTTTAACTTTCTTTTCGTAAAACAGCTCGGTTTTGTGGGCTTGGCACTGGGTACGTCGATTACCGCGGTTCTAAATTCGGTACTGCTCTGGGTTTTGATCTCGAGAAAATTGAAAACCCTCGGGGTGACGGCCAAAACCGGCGAAGCAATCATTTCCATGGTAAAATACGGGGCGGCAGCCCTTTTGATGGGGGTTCTGGTATGGAAACTCGACCAAATGTGCCTCGAACCGCTGGTTCAAACCTGGTTCATGAAATTTTTAAGGGTAGGCGTGGGCCTGGTAGCCGGGGTAGGGTCGTATGTATTGTTCAGTATTTTGCTGGGATGCCAAGAATCGCTTGAAATCTTAGAGATCTTCAAGCGAAGATTGAACCGAAGAGCATAACCATTGGAGAAGCGTCAGATGTTTACAAAAAAAGAACACGTTCGGGTCCTGGCTAAGAATGTCGTCAGCCGGTTAGAGCAGGATCAATCGATCGTTCTCAACTTGAGAATGCGCCAGCATGTTTATCAGGATTTGTTCCTGAAGCTCGAGCCGCTCATCCTCACCGATGAAGACATTCGCGAAAAAGTGATTGCACAATTGGGCCTAAAAGCAGAGGCCCTGACTGACAGTGGTTCTGCCGAATCCGATCAGTTCAAAGCAGCAAAATCTGTAATTCTGAACAAATACGGCGAAAATGCTGTCATGGGTCTTTATTACCAACAGCCGGTAAAAGCCGTTGCTCAACGAATCGGTGAGTTTCTGATGAGCCATCATCAAGTCGAAGATGTGTTTCCTTCTGATGAAGAGCTCGAGAAGTCCCTGGTCGACTTCTTGAAGCGTTTTAACCCTTCAGAGCTTCACTAATTTCATTCAATACTCAAGTGTAGTACGCTGGCGTCAAAACTTTGATTCCTGTATTTTCGTTGCCAATTTCGGGTGGCAACCCCCAATAATCCGCGTTACACTTTTTTAAGGCTCCGGAATGGAGCCATAGATCCATCATGCATAGGAGTTGCGAGTGATTCATCAAAAACTGTTATTGGCTATGACCCTGGTCACCCTGCTGGGCGGATGCGCAAGTACTCGTTTGGGCGATCTTCTATCTACCAAAAAGGATGGCAGTAATTCGGCTGCGGCTTCTAAAAAAGATCCTTCCACCACGGAGTCACTGACTTTAAGTACTGAAAATAGTTCGATTTCGGGGGTTGCGACTGAACTTTATTACCGCGACAAGAAAATCAAGAACTCTACTTTCGACCTGCCAGTCGAAATGAATCGTTCGGTCGAGAAATGGATTGATTATTTTACGGGTAAGGGGCGTGATCGTTTCGAAAAATACCTCGAGCGTTCCGAATATTTCATTCCTTATTTGAAACCGATTCTGAAGAATGCGAAGGCCCCGGAAGATCTGGTTTATCTGGCCATGATCGAAAGTGGTTTCAATAATAATGCCCGCTCGAGTGCGCGTGCCATTGGTGCGTGGCAGTTCATCGCAGCTACCGGTCGCCGTTATGGTCTCGAAGTGGATTGGTGGATTGACGAACGCCGTGATGTCGAAAAATCGACCATCGCCGCCGTTCAGTACCTGAAAGAACTAAATGCAATGTTCGGCAGTTGGCATCTTGCCGCCGCTGCGTACAATGCCGGCGAAGCGAAAATTCAACGCGCGATTAAAAAATATCACACCAACGATTTCTGGAATCTGACCAAGGGCCGTTACCTGCGCCCTGAAACCAAAAATTACGTACCTAAGCTTTTTGCAGCCGCGATCATTTGTAAGAATCGAAAAGACTTCGGCTTCGAAGAAAGCTACGACAAGGTTAAATCCGTAAATGCTGCCGAAATTGCAAAGAAGGCTGAAGAAAACGATGATATCGAGCGCCTTCCGGATCAACTCGAAGGCGATAAGACCGCAAGCAATCCTGCAGACAAGGCCGGAGACAATCCTGCCGAGCCGACAGTCGAATTGACCAAGGATTCTCCGGCAGATGCCGAAGAAGTGGCCATTGCAAAGCCCGATTCGATGGAATCCATGCTTCGTCACATGTCGAATGGCGTGCGCACTCCGCACGTCAATAAAAAGGGCGAGGTGAATGGAGATGTGCTGACCGAAGTTGAAATTCCTTCTCCAGCCGACCTGTTCAAGGTTTCATCAGCAGCTGGCCTAAGCTATATGGAATTCAAGTCCATGAATCCTGAGCTTCTGCGTTGGGTGACTCCTCCCGATAACAAGACTTACAAAATCAGAATTCCAATGAGCCGCAAGGAATCGTTCAATAAGAAATATTTTGATCCTTCGTTTCAGCGCGATGTTACGTTTCTCGCGTACAAAGCTCGCAAAGGCGATTCACCTCGTAAAATTGCCACTCGCTTCGGGATCAGTGCTGATCCGGTGGCCCAGATGAATGGGGTCCGCTCGACCGGTGCTTCTTTCATGCCGGGTAAGTTGATCGAGCTTCCGATTCCAAGTGATTTCGTCAGATCGCTGGCCTCGCTTAAATCTCTCGATTTGATCGATCCTGCCGAATCCCGTCACAAGCGTCATCGCAAACGTCGAACGACTCATGCGCGTGCGCCGTCTTCGCTTCGCTCAAAACGCAAAACCGAAGAGCGTCTTTGATTTAGCTCGTATTTCTGGTTAGCATTAAACAAATGCTAAACTCTGAAAGTCAGTCACCGGGGCGATTTAAAAATCAATTATTCGGTTTGTTGCTGGTGGGAGCCGGGTTCTTCTGGCTCTGGTTCTTTCTCGCTTATCCCTATCACGAACTCATCGACGATTCGAAGTTCAAAGCTCTGATGGAGATCAGGAGCTTCAAGGCATTGCTTCCGCACCTACAATCGAGGCCGCTTGCCGGAATCCTTTATTTTCTGCAGGGAAAGTTCGCTTTTCCTTCGGCCGAAAAGTCGGTGCTGATTTCGATATTGCTTCATTTGACGGTGGGGCTAGGAACGCTGAAATTGATTATTCCTGCGCTTCCGGAAAAAGCCCGCTTTTATGCAAAGTGGGGGCTTCTCGCATTTTTGGTGCATCCGATATCCCTGCATACGTCTGTGCACTTGGCCGAACGCAGTGAAATTCTCGGCGTCTTGTTCGCGAGCCTCAGTCTTGGAGTGTTTCTAAAAGTAAAGAAATGGTCGTTGAATCCTATTCTTCTTTTGCTTCTCTTAATGGTGCTTGCTGCCACCTCGAAAGAAAACTATCTCTTGGTTGCCATGATTCCACTCGCGGCAGTTTTCTTTTCCAAAAAGAATTGGATATCGGATTCTAAAAACGTATTCGTCTCGCGGATCGCAATCGGTGCGACCGTTTTGGCATTGGTGGGAGTAGGGGTTTCGATTAATTCGTACAGTTCGCTTTCACTCGGACAAGCGAAAGAAGAGTTGTATCGCAAGAGCCGCATCTTCAAACAGTCGTTTATCGACGAAAAAGAAGTGACCCCGGCCGATTCGGTTTTGTTTCCGCTTCCCGATCACGTCGAAAACCTTCAGATTCAGACGGCATTGATGCCATCACAAATGAAACCGATCTGTACCGCATTGATTTGACGAATCGGTGCGCCCGGTTTGCTTCGTTGTTCGACCGTCATGGTACGTGCCAGGCGTGCGCGCGCTTTACATTCCGGTGAGCGAGGAAGGGGGTTCGATACTAGAAACTGGTGGGTTTTCTCATTGATGATCGCGTAGATCGTATTGTCTCGAATTGAATATTGGCTTAAGGCACCAATGCTTTCACTGACCGAGCCCGGAAAAAGTTCCATCGATAAGTATTTGATCTTTTCGTATTCCTTTTTGTCGGTGGTCAGTTCTACAGCCCGTTTTTCGAATGCGCTCATTTCAGAAAGGGCTTTGTCCTTGAAACGGGTTCTAAAATCAGTAGCGGCGGCAGCCTGTGCCTCTTGTGCCAAGGAATGTCCCATAAAAGTTGCTTTCGAGAATACGAAATCTCGTTCAGGTACCAATTTATGGCAGGCATGACAAGCGACCACGGTTGATTTTTCGTTGTCATAAGGCGCATGGGCCCCATGCATCATGATCGCATAGCCCCAGCCATCCGAATCCTTATAAGCTTTGTGATCTTTCTTCATGAGTTGCATGCGGGTAAAATTTGCAGGTTCTAAACTGTTCGGAAAAGAAGGGTCGTCATTGACGATAAAGGCGACTTTGCCGAACATCGAACCATCAGGAAATACTTTCGAATTGGATTGCATGGCTTTCCAAGCCACCGGATTGGCAAAAATAAAGCGCTGCTCGTTGTTGTCCTTACGAAAACGGGTGGTGACGAGATGCCATTTTTCCCAAAATTTATCGTATTTCGAGATGTCGATGCCATCGAAAAGATGTTCTTTCGAGAGATCCGGAAGCGTAATGCCTTTGCCTTTGATGTCGGCCGCAGAAACCGGGGCATCATTTTCGCCGGCTGCAAAACTGATTCCAGAAAACAAAAGGGCAACGACCGCAACGATAAGTGTATTCATACTCTAATTATTCTTACGGTGCAGTTGCCTTAAATCAATCTAAATTGCGGCGCCGATTCCGTATTTTTGGGGTGCATTTTGATAAACGGCATTGGCATTCGGAAGCCAGGATTGCAGATTGCCCCGGCGAGTTTCATCCGATGGGTGAGTCGACATCCATTCAGACGGAGCTTTGCCGCCGTTGGCAGCGGACATGCGTTCCCAGAGTCGGATGGACTCCGAAGGATCGTATCCCGCTTTCGCCATATAAATTTGCCCGAATTGATCGGCTTCTGTTTCATCCCCTCTCGAAAACTTTCGATCAAAAAAGGTAATGGCAAAACCTGCAGCCGCTCCACCGAGCGCACTGAGCACCCTGCACTTGGTATCTTTGCAGAGTACCTGGCCCGCAAGAATGGCGGCTCCCCCTGCAATCAGTCCAATTGTGTTTTCTTTGATGGCGCGGGCATACCGTTGCTTGCCGTGACGGCGGGTTGCATGGGCGACTTCGTGTCCTAAGACGGCCGCAAGTGCTGCTTCGGTTTTGAGAACCGGCATGATGCCCGTGTAAACGGCAATTTTTCCACCGGGCATACACCAGGCATTTACTTCGGGGCTTTCGATTAAGACCGCTTCCCACTGAAAGTTCTCGCCCGACGCCAGTGCGATCCGATGAGAGACTTTTTGAACCATGTCGTTCCATTTTTGATTGGTAGAAAATTTAGATTTGGCTTTGACCTCTTCGTAGGCTTTGGCAGCTTGAGCATTGATTTCGGCTTCGCTCGGTTCTTTTGCACCCGGAATCGACGCGCAACTTTGAAGGAAAAGCGAAAGGGAGAGCAGGAATGTCACTTGCAAGCTGAAGTGATTTTTAAGGAATTTTGTCATAAGTGAAGTCAGGATAACAAAGAATTGGACCTGTTAAAACCTCTATTCTTGGGCTAGAATCAACCGACATGATGGACGAGGAATCTGATTTATTTTCGGCAAATGTTCCGCAAGCGGCCCGGCCGCTCGCGTACTGCTTGCGACCGAAAGTGCTTGCCGATTGGGTGGGGCACGAAAAGATTCTGGGCGAGAAGGGCATGATTCGTACTTGGCTTAAGGCGGGACGGTTTCCTTCGATCTTGCTTTGGGGGCCTCCTGGAGTGGGCAAAACATCTTTGGCAATGTTGATCACCGAAAATCTCGGCGACGCATTCATTCAACTCAGTGCAGTCAGTTCTGGGGTAAAGGACATCAAGGATGCGGCTGACAAGGCACGCTCTTACCAGCGCATGGGACGCAAAACGGTTTTGTTTTTTGACGAAATTCATCGATTGAACAAATCGCAACAAGACAGCCTCTTGCCACACGTCGAAAATGGTCTGTTTACGTTGATTGGTGCGACCACCGAAAATCCTTCTTTCGAAGTGAATGCGGCGTTGCTCTCTCGCTTAAGGGTGCTTAGGCTCGATCGCCTGCGCGACCAGGATCTGCAAGAAGTAATGAAACGAGCCCTCGAATCTGTGGATGGTTTTGGGGGCAATGTCATATTTACGGCAAATGCTGCGAAAAAAATGATCGAACAGGCTGAAGGAGACGCGCGCAGATTATTGACTTCGCTCGAGGCAATCGTCTTGCTTGCCCCAGGTGTAAAAGAATTTGATGAAGAGCGGGTTGCCCTCTTGATGCAAGATCTGGGAGACCGGATTCTACCTTACGACAAGAATTCCGAAGAGCACCACAATACCATTTCGGCTTTCATCAAATCGATGAGGGCCTGCGATCCGGATGCTGCGGTTTATTATCTGGCTCGAATGTTAGAGAGTGGAGAAGACCCGATGTTCATCGCCCGTAGGATGGTCGTGTTTGCCAGTGAAGATGTGGGTAATGCAGATCCTCGAGGCTTGCCTCTGGCGATTGCGGCAAAAGAGGCGCTCGAATGTGTGGGTTTGCCAGAAGCCAGAATCAACCTTGCTCATGCGGCCATTTCGCTTGCGCTCGCCCGAAAGGATCGGGCAGTCTACAACGCGATCGAAGCTGCGCTTTCAGAAGTCCGTGAAAGTGGGGCGCTGCCGATTCCAATGGTTTTAAGAAACCCGGTCACCTCGTTGATGAAAGCGCATGGGTACGGTAAGGGCGACCCCAATGAATTACTGCCTGAAGGCGTCAACCAAAAGCAGTTTTATCGACCAGCGCCACCGAAGATTTAAATTCTTTCAACCCCATTGAATTCGGTTATCATTTTAAGATCAACTTGATTTGGGGATCATCGATGAAACTATCCATTTTCGCTGTCATATTTCTTACTCTCATTTCGTTCGATTCGGGCGCAACCCAAAGGCAAGCTCCCGAATGCTTTCAATTCGAAAAACAAAACAATCCCGAAGCCGAACCGCTCGATCAGATGACTGGAGTGACCCGGTTCGAAATCTGGTGTTATCAAAAACGCACGGTGAACAATCGTCGTTATTTGTTGATTTTTAATGCCGATCAAAAGGAATTGAGAAACGAACTTTCCTCAGTTATTGGTCTCGATCATCGCGGCACCGCTCAGTTCGAAAGTGTGGGCAATTGGTTTCGCGGACGGGTATCGTATTCGGGATTACCGGACTTGGCGTTGAATCCTTTTGTCGCGCCCGCCGATCTCGAGGATGCCAGAACCCGCGGGGCACCGGTGTATTCTGCTTTAGCCGAGCGACTCGATCGTCAAGGCGAGGCGCTCGATCAGCTGTTTGAAAATCATTTGTTTCTGGCATCACAAAGTAAGTCTGATGGAATTCAAGAAGGCGAGTTTTCAGCCAGTGTTCCTGAAAAAATGAAACCGTGGAATGGATTTTGGTGGAGCCATGCCGGAGTGCCGCTTGCTTCGGGGCCTTCCTCGCCACTTGGAATTTACGATGCTTATCTCAATGCAAGAAAAACTTCCGGATCTCGTGCAGTCGCGTGGGAGATGGGCCACCATTCCGATACCGTGGCCGCGTGGGGAGGCCACTGCAATGGTTGGGCGGCGAGTTCGGTGCTTTTTGATGAGCCGACGCAGACGCTGGTAGACCCCCGTACTCATCGGGTCATTTCACCGTATGCCCAAAAAGGAATGTTGGCAGAAGCGTCTTATTGTGTGAACGATGCCTTTTACGGAAAACGCTACAATGGCCGTTCAGGCGATGATCTGCTCGATCTCTATCCCGATTTATTTCATAAATTGCTGTTGTATTACATCAAGGCAGACGGCCGCCCCATCGCAATGGATTACGTTCGTGATGCAGAAATCGATAACCATGTCATCAGTGGTTATCATTTTTCGATTCAAAAAGTCGCGCCGAAACTTTTTCATGTGAATGCCGACCTGACGGTTCATGGTTACGATATCCATCAGGAAGATTCGCTGGGTAAAGCTGCAACTTATTCTCGCAAATATTCGTATACCTTGGCGACCAACGACGATGGAAGCATTCAGAGTGGCAAATGGGATGATACGAGCGACAACCCCGATTTCTTCTGGGTGCCCCTGAGTCCGTCGCCGGGATGTGGCGGAAAAAATCCGAGTGTCGATCCGGAGGTAGTAGAAAAAATGATAGAAACACTGCCTCGAGCTAAGCCGAGTCAACTGGTTTTCGAAAAGCAGGTTCACCTAAAGCTCGGGCCACAAGAACAAGTGGCCATTCTGGATCACGAACTTCTGGGCGATCACTTTAAAGTCACCTACAACCTTCGGTCGATGTCGGGACCTGCCGCAACTCTGATTACTTCAGGAGATAATCGTTATCCGATCACCGATGGGTTCAAGTATTCGGACTTTTCTACCCTTAAATTGGGTGAGCAAAAGATTGCATTTGAGCAGCTCTCGGGGATTGATTCGATGGCCGTGGTGAACCAGGACGCCAGCCAGTCGGTCACGATCGATCTGACGATTCATCAGCTCGAATATATGGGAGAGTAGGGTAAAAGGGACGAGTTTTCTCTAGACTCAGAGCCGAAAACTCGCTTTAATTTAGGCATGGACACCAATACACCAGTGATTGTTTTCGGCGAGGGTTCAGCAGCAATATTCTTGATGACGCAATTAGTTCAGCGCGGCGAAAATGTAATCTGGGCACACGGTTCCGGAGCCCGTCTCCTACCGGTCATGCCTTATCTGAAGAGCGATCTCGCGCTGGGTGTACTTTTGCATTCGCGAAGTATTGCTTCCGAAGATGCATTGGTATCGTCTCCGGAAAAAGGCACGTTTCATCGGGTTTTTAGAAATAAAAGTTTCAAGCTTCCATCCTGGAAACGGACCGCAAACATCGAGACTCAGACCCAATCCTTCGAAGAGCAGGTCTGGAAACCCGAGCAAACGTTCATGGGCGTAAATGAATTTCGCGTTCCTGAATTGAATCCAGCAATCATTGAAGACGAATTGCGTGCCCAACTCGAAAATAATCCGAAAATCAAAAAAGTGACCAATGCCCCGATTCTTGAGCTTGAAGTTTTCGACCACGGTGGAAAAATCCAGTTCGCCAATGGGTTCATCACCGAATTCAAACAGTTTTATTTTTGCGACTCGATCACGGAACTCAAACAATTGCCGAAACTGACCCCGGTTTTCAAACACCAGCTCGGAAACGTAAAAAGTGGTCATCAAGTCAGCGCTCTTCAAGTGGTGTTTCATCATTCCGTGGCATTAAAACAGACTTTTGATACCGGCTTGGTCATTCCGCTGAATCGCGATTCAGGCGAAACATTCGATCGCGACGTGATGGGATATTTTCTGGATCCGATGCGCTCGGTTTGGACTGTTTTTCTACAATCTGAAGAAGTAGAAGAGAATCACGAGATCATGAAAAAGCTTCGAAAAATGAAGCAAGCGCTGAATCGCGCATTTGAAAGCCCGGAGTTTCTGCCGGATGGAAAAAAAGAATTCATGGCTACGGTCGAAAAGGAACAGGTTCGCCTAGAGAACAGTTTTGTCATTACGCACGGTCATTTCAAGGAAAGCAAATCCAACGAAGATTTCGTATTGCTGAATGATGCTTTCGGACTGACCGACACGCTCGAGAAAATCGCCCACCGTTTTCAAATGGAACCGGCGCAATTCGAAATTACTGCTCAGCCAGAAATGGCACAAGACCTACAATAAGCGTCCCAGTCCGTTATTTTAACTGCAAAAACACGATCGGCTTCCGAACTCAGGCTGAATGATTTCGGTTGAATTGGCAAATTTGGGCTGCTTTTCCTATATGATTCTTTATCTCTGTGCTTAAATCGCGTTAAGTTTCTTTAATTTAAACGCAACAAGGATAAAAATGAAAAACGTAAAGCTTTCGGTATTGGTTTTAATGTTGATGAGTTCAGCGTGTTCAAGCACGACGCAAATTACATCTAATGATTCTGCTGCAAAAATTTATGTCGATGATCAATTCATGGGCACAGGATCTGTGAATTACAGCGATTCTAAAATCATTGGTTCAACCACCTTTGTAAAATTGAAAAAAGAAGGCTGTGAAACTGTAAATTATTCTTTCAGTCGAAATGAAGAATTTGATGCCGGCGCCTGCGCGGGTGGCGTGTTCCTGCTTTTCCCTTTCCTTTGGGTTCAGAAGTATCGTCCACTGCATTCTTATGAATTCACCTGCCAAAAAGTTAAACAGTAAATCGTCCACGATTGTTGCATGGATGGTTTTTTGGGCGCAGGCTTCCTGTTCGACAGTGCCTGTGCCCATTTCTACGTTGAGCGCCATTGATGCACGTTTTCAGTTCGAACGAAATGCCTCCGCCGAAACTTCCAGTGCCGGTGTTTCGAGCCCTGGAGTGAGCTTTTATCAAAAAGTACTCAGTAAAACCCTAGGAAGTCACTGTTCGCTTTATCCAAATGATTCTGCATATGCACAGCGAGTTCATGCCCGCTGTGGGGCAGGGGTGGCTACCTTGCGGTCGATGTCGCGATTCTATTTCGAACCGGATGCAGCTACGCTCGGAACCCCCCTGATTCAAAAAAACGGACGGGTTCTGTTCAAGGATTTACCAAATGATTGTGCGATTTTTTAAAGTCAGTGCCCTGATCACCGTTCTTTTAGGGTGCTGTTTCACGCCAGCCCAGGCCGAATGTCCTGATCAATCGCCTTTGTACGCGCGAGGGCAGGAGCTTTATCAGCACGGGCAGTACTTGTTGAGTTCACTTCATTTTTCAGAAGTGAGCGTGACCCCCTGTAATCCGCGCCTCGCGGCCAGAGCGACTTATGCATTTTCATTGGGAATGATGGCGCTGGGCGAGAACGTTGAAGCCCTCAGAAGTTTGTCAAAAATAGAAGCATCGAGTGATTCAGAAACGCGAGATCGCGCGCATTTGCTTCACGCCTATTTGGTGCCTGAGTTTGATCGCGACCTTTCGCCCAGTTCGCGATTACGGCTCGATCTTTGGAAATCAAAATACGATCCGGCCCGCTTTGCAAAGCTTACCGATTCCGCAGAGCTTTTGGAAATCGAAGAACGTCTCCAGTTGCTGCCTCAAAAAAGTGTTTTTGCTGCGGGTGCGGCGAGCGCGATTCTTCCGGGGGCGGGGCAAGCCTATGTCGGTGTTTATCAATCCGCCGCCATCTCGCTCGTTCTGAATGCCCTTTTTCTCGCGACTACCCTCGAGTTTGCAAAAAACAAAATGCCGGCGGCGGCAGTTGCCTCTGGTTTCGTTCTTTCGATCACTTATCTCGGAAATATTCTCAATGCGGTCGATTCAGCACAGCAGCGAAACTCAAATGCCAGGGCACCTCTAGAGGAAAAATTAAAGAACGCACTCTTTCCGGAATTTACGCCTTAAGAATTTGAACCCTGTCCTATTTTTTTCGGTTTATATCCCAATCCCGCGGCCCAAATCTGGCTGCGTGAGAAGTAATCCCGGATGCGCTCTTGGGCTTTGGCCAGGGTGTTTCCGCTGGTAATCAGATCATCCACGAGCAGAATTTTGGCGTTTTGCGCTAAAAACTGAAGCGTCGGTTGGTGTTTCGAATCGAGCAAAAAGGGGTTCGACGAGTAGTTTCGATTCCATTGGTCCAGTGAGGCCTGTTTGGGGTGATGGCCGCGCACCAAAGAAAGAAGCTCGAGCGTGGGTACCGAGAGTTTTCTAGAAAAAAAGCGCGCGACCGCCAGCGACGACGAATGCCCTCGTTTCCAGGAACGTTTAAAATGTTGCGGAACCGGAATGATCAGATCGATTTCGAGCTTGAGGAGTTCGTTCAGGAGCACGGGGTCGATTCTAAAAAGGAGCTGTTCGAGATGGCTGCCCTGTTTCTCTTTCCATGCTTTTAGAATCGAATGGGTCGACTGAAATGCGAAGAGCAAGGGGGCAACGCCTTCGATTCCGTCGATCGGAGAAGGTAAGATCGAATCATTTTGTTGGATCGCATGATTGCAATAGGTGCAGACGCCTTCCCAGCAAGGCAGTTCGCAACCAGGACAGAGAAACGGCGCAAGAATTGAATTCATGTCCAGGATCATGCAAGACACAGACCGGAGCTTAGCCTTCGTTATGGTAAGGATGACCGGCCAGAAGACTCAGGGTACGGTATACCTGTTCGACCAGAACCAGTCGGGCCAGTTCATGACTCAGAGTCTGAGGTCCGAGACTGATGCTTCGATTGGCTTTCTTAATCAGTGATTCCGAGAGGCCCAGGCTTCCGCCAATGATCAGGATAATTTCTGCTGGGCCGCCAAGAGTGATATCCGCAAACGCCTTTGCCCATTCGGAGGTCTTCATCGCCTTGCCCGTTTCGGTCAGACACCAAACCGGAGTCGTGCGTCGGGCTTCGATAATTTCGAGAATTTGAGCTGCCTCTTTTTCCCGAATGGTATCGCGTAGGGATTCTGACTTATCAGCCACTTTCAGGGGTTTCAGTTCGATGACTTCGAATTCTGTATAGCGGCTTAGACGCTTGGTGAATTCAGCAACCGAATCGAGCATTCCCGGAAACTTGAGTTTTCCATAACAGATCAACGTCACTTTTCGCATGAGTAACGGGGTTAGTGACTCGGAGAAGTGATGTAAAGTTCTTGAGGAATTGGAACTTTCTTGGCGTCGTACCAGAGTTGCTCGAGATCGTAGAATTCACGAAGCGCGTCCATGAAGCAATGAATGACGACATCGCCGTAATCGACCACGATCCAGCGGCCTTCTCGATATCCTTCGACTGAAATCGGAGAAAAGCCATCTTCCTTGAGTTCGATGACAATCGAGTCCGCCATGGCTTGCACCTGGCGATCAGAATAACCCGAGCACACGACAAAATAATCGGTGAAGGTAGAAAGGTGGCGAAGGTCCATGACCTTGATGTATTCAGCCTTTTTATTGGCCACGGCTTGTACGCTCAAAAACGCTTTGGCCAAGGAGACCTCGGTGACTTCGATTACTGTGGTTTCAGGTGCCATAAAGATGATTCCTTTCGATAAATTCAAAAACATTTTTAGGAAGGAGCTCGCTCACTTCCTTGATTTTTCCGAGCGCAAAGCTTTTTCGGATCTCGGTAGAAGAGAGATCTGCGGCTTCGGTCTCGACACACAAGAGCTGGCGGTTGCCGTTCTTGATCACAAATTCATGAGAGTTGGTGGTTGCTTGAAGCCAGCCATCTCCGCAGTACTTTTTCAGGGTAGCACTAAAATCGTCCAGCTGGTGCGGTTTTCGGATCAGAACAATCCAGTCGCACATCGACATGAGGTTAGAAAAATTCGCCCAACTTTCGATTTGGGTAAATTGGTCGGTTCCGATGACGAAGGCCAAGCGAGAGGCATTATGCGAGAGAACTTCGAGTAATTGCCAAGTATATTGGGTTTTTAATTCTTCTTCGACGCGGCTGACGGTCAGGTCTGGAAAAGCCAATCGGGTCATTTCGAATCGGGATGAAAAAGAGGTGTCACTTGTTTTTTGAGGTGTACCAAAAGAAGGGACGATCAAGGTTTCAGCAACGCCTGGATTCTTGAATAAGCCTTTTACTGCTTCGACATGACCTACATGAGGAGGATTGAAGGTGCCGCCGAACACGGCAGTATGGTGGCGAAAATCGAAACTCATGCCGAAATTCTTTCCCAAAGGACGTGAATCAGATCGTGAATTCCTTCGCCGGATGCGCAGGAAATCGAAAGGGGCTCTTTGGCGAGAAGGGGGCGTTGAACTCGATTGGGGCCTTTTTCGAGAAGTTTTCGCAATTCGTATTTTACATCGGTTAAAAACTGGGGCTGTCCCTGAAAAAGGTCTGCCTTGTTGATGACGATGATTTCGTCCTTATCGGCCAAGTCGGGATTAAACAGTTCGAGTTCTTTGCGAATCGCGAGATAAAGGCGATACATTTCTTGTGCACCGAGTTTTACGCTGGCGCCGGGCTCTTCGTCCGGACGGGTGGTGAACTCGAGTAAATGAGTGCCATCGAGAAGATGCACAGTAATTTTGGTGCGCTCGATGTGTTTCAAGAATTTATGGCCTAGTCCGGCTCCGGCATGTGCGCCTTCGATCAAGCCAGGAATATCTGCGACGACGAAGCTTTTAAAGTCTGCGACTTTTACCACGCCCAGGTTAGGGGTCAGGGTGGTAAATGGATAATCTGCAATTTTTGGATGAGCGGCACTCATGCGTGAAATCAGAGTTGATTTTCCGGCATTCGGATAACCAATGAGACTGGCATCAGCGAGAAGTTTCAGTTCGAGGTGAAGTTCGCGGGCGTCG
>CAIKYX010000138.1 GCA_903831745.1 Oligoflexia bacterium | reverse complement strand
TCGATCAATTTCAGACTCCGGCTTTCCACAAGATACATCCAAATCAAATTCTTCAGCAACAATCGCCAAGTGTTCAGCAATCGAGAGATTTGTTGACTGCACACAATTCAAGATTTCGACCCTTGAGGATGGTGCTGGTCGATCAGACAAAAGAAGCGCAGCAGAAACTACCTCATCAATCGGAATCAGATTAGGCCTCTGACTTCCGTCGAGATCGATCCGCACTTTTTTGATTCCCTCAGCTGCAAGCTTCAGCATCGAACTCAAGAACATGTAATATCCAAATTTTTTGCCTGACGACCACCCCGTCTTTTGGTGACCAATGACGATCGAGGGCCTGAAGAGGGTCAGGCCTACGCGCCGATCTTTTGATTCTTTGACCAGGCGTTCTTCGGCTGTCCACTTCGAAACCTGATACGCGTTGATGAGCTCTGGCTTCGGATGAAGCTCTTCACTGACGTGACCGCCTTCCATTCCCGCGGTGTAGGCAGTCGATACATGATAAAAGCGCGAACCCTTTGGGGAGTGGTCATTGAACCAGACATAGAGACGTGCGGCCGCCTCCACATTTTGTTCGATCGACTGCTGAAGTTTACTCATCGAGTAACTCATGTCGGCAGCACAGTTCCAAACCTCATCCACACCGTGCAAGATCGAATCGATCGATTCGACAACTTCGAGATTGAGAAGTGAAAGTTCAATGTCAAAACCACAAGCCGCCTCGAGCACCGCAGTCTGAGTACGTAACCCATCCGAGTCATTGCGCGAAAGTGCAATCACACGATCGCCTCTGGCGAGAAACCCTGCCGCAAGTGAACTTCCGAGAAAACCGGTTGCGCCGGTAACCAATATCGTTTTCAAACCTGAACTCCTTGAAGAATCCAGATTATCACTTCCCCACTCACTTGTTCAATCTTTCGAAAGTTCCATCAAAACAATTGAAGAAACCGGATCAGCCTTTTCGTCAGCTTACTGTCGCTTCACTCCTGAATCAAAATCCTCGAGACAATCATAAAGCTGGGCCGTCGATTCAAGCAAAAACAGCTGCTTCTGAAATTCGTCGATCTTGAATTCAAGGTGTCTGATTTTCTCGAAATCAAACGGAGTGACCTTCGGTTGATCACTTAAGGCGTACTCGACCTCACTGGCAGACGAGGCAATTCCAGCGCCAAACACCTTGTTTCCTTCTGGAGTTCGAATCAAGGCGAATTCGATCGTAAACCAATACAGCCGCTCGAATTGTCGAAGTAATTCAGGTTCATGCAAATATTGAGCTGCCACCCGACCGAACTTTTCAGAGAAATCGGCGTACTCGTCATTCACCAAAAATGGCAAGTGCCCGTAAAGGTCATGGAAAACATCGGGCGCAGGCGTGTAGCCCAAGTCACCTGCAGAACGAATGAAGTTACCAATCGGAAATTTTCTCTCACTGAGCATCGGAAAGAAAGATCTCGGATCTTCATGTCCGATGACCAGCACGCCTTCAAATCCGGTTCGATGCTTGAGGATAGTGTTAACCCGATTCAAATCAGGCACACGATCAGACTCGAGTTCGAGAATACGAATGCCTTCCGCAAACATCGGGTGAATTTGTCGCGTCCGTGAATTTAACTGCCGTTCAAACAAACGGGCCCACGTTCGATGTTCTTCAGGGGTGTAAACATGTGCCTTCATGCAAAGACACCGCGCTTGGCTTGATCGCGCTCGATCGAACGAAAAAGAGCCTTAAAATTTCCTTCCCCAAATGAATAATGATTCTTTCTTTGAATGATCTCGATGAAAATTGGCCCCACGAGATTGCGCGTAAAAATCTGAAGCAAATAGCCATTCTCGTCACCGTCTACCAAGACTTTGTGAGCCTGTATTCGCGATTTATCCTCGGTTACTTGCTTGACCCGCTGAAACGCTTCTTCATAATAGTCCGGATCAATATCGAGGGTCTCGATCGAACTTCCGTGCAACAAATCAAGCGAAGCCAGAATGTCGTCCGTTAGAAATGCCAGGTGTTGAATTCCTGGGCCGTGGTATTCGCGAAGGTATTCATTGATCTGTGACTTGTCTTCCTTGGCCTCATTGATGGGAATGCAAAACTTGCCACATGGAGATTTTAACGCATAAGAAGTGAGCCCGGTTTGCACGCCACGAATGTCGAAATACCGAACTTCGGTGAATCCAAAAATATCTTTATAGAAATCGGCCCATTTTTGCATGGTTCCGGTTTCGACATTGTTGGTCAGATGATCGATCGACAAGAACCCCTTGCTCATCACTCGATCCGGGTTGACCAGAGGCTCGAACCCCATCTTCGAATAGCGATCTGCCGAAGCCCCCTGTACGAAATAAATCACACTCTCACCGATTCCATAAATAGCAGGCAGAAAAGTATTACTGCATCCTGAATAATCGGTCATAAAAGCAGCTTCCGCACCCCTTTCACAGGCGGTATCCAAGGCCAGTTTGCCATTTTCAACTCGCCAACCCATTGAAGAAATGCAAGGTCCATGAAGAGTTGTAAATTCACCACCAAATGAATTTGGGTCGCGATTGAGAAAAAAGGTAATGTCGTTTTGAACATAAAGATCGATTTTCTTGGATCGATGCCTCATGGTCCTCGAAAATCCGAAATCGAGAAACAATTGGTGAAGTTTCTCCGGCTCGGAGGGAGAAAATTCTACAAAATCAATACCGTCCAGCCCGATAGGATTCAATTCATTCATGATTCTTGTTTTCATAGGGTTCACTCCTTGGTCATCCAGCTCTTCCAGTAGTTTTCAGTCTCGAATTTTTTAGCGGATTCGGCAATACGAAGCGGTCTTCGTGTATCAATCATCACCGCCACTTCGTTTGTGCGTTCGACTCGCTTCGAACGGGCAACTGCATTGGCCTGTGGCCCATGATGAATGCCTTGCGGATGAAACGTCAGCATTCCTGCATCAATCCCTGCACGACTAAAGAACTGGCCACTGTGATAGAACAGCACTTCGTCATAATCGATGTTCGAATGAAAGAACGGAACCTTCATCGCTTCAGGGTCTCCATTTTCGAGCAACCTCGGTAAGAAGCTGCAGATGGCAACTCCTGAGGCCAGAAAGGTCGTGTGGGCGCTTGGAGGCAAGTGGTACCGCTCACAAACGATCGGCCGAATGTCCTGCACATTGATTTGCCAAACGGTCAGGGTGCCTTTCCAACCTAAAGCATCAATCGGACTATGGGGATAAGTTACCCGGGTAATCTCTCCACAGCGACGAATCCTAAGCTCGCATTTTTGTGCCGTCAAATCAGGCTCTGGAGTGGGCACGCGAATCATGGCCGGATCGATCAAAGCATGTTGCCCGAGCATTCCCTTATCCGGAAAACGAAGCTCACCAAAGGTGGTTACGTTTAACAGATCGGACGAAGTGTCGATGACCCAACGATGAACCGTTCCGCGCGGTACGACGATATAATCGCCCGCCACATATTTGAGCGGACCGAAATCAGTCTCGAGCTTTCCGGTGCCAGCGTGCACAAAATACAGATCGTCACCATCGGCATTCCGATAGAAGTAAGGCATGGTTTCAGTCAGCTTGATCTGTGCAATTTCGGCGTCTTCGTTGAGAAGTAACATCTCCCGTTGTGCAAGGAAGTCGCCGCCCATCTTTGAATTCTTATTCAAGTCGTAAGCACGGGGCTTGAGTGAACCCTCGATCTGGGTCCAATCGACGGGCGGATGTGCCCGATAGAGGTGGGCATAGCGGCCAAAAAAACCTTCGCGGGCGAATTCCTCCTCATAGGTTCCGTCTGGAACGCCAACGTGGGCCTGGTGGGTTACTTTACCTCGAATAAATGGAATCATAGGGGGCTCCTTAGGCAGAAATTTACCCTTTCTTAACATTCAAAAAAATGCTAAAAATATGTCAATCATATTCAGTTATTTAGAATAAGTTTGGAGAAGGAAAATGGCCCTGACCCTCGAAGAAGCCCGCACGCTCGATACGTTTGCAAAACTCGGCACGATCGCCAAAACGGCCTCTGCCTTAAGAAAATCCGGATCGGCGGTCGTGTACGCGTTAGACTCGATCGAAAAGAAGTCCGGCCTCAAGGTTCTCGACCGCAGCCACTACCGGACCACCATTCTGCCTGACGGCCTGCGTGTCCTCGAAGGCTGCCGTAAGATGCTGCAGGCAGAATTCGAACTCAGCCAGCTTTGCAGTTCCATTTCGCATGGCTGGGAACCCGAGCTCAAAGTCATCGTCGATGGCGTCGTACCCATTCATCCCGTACTCAAGGCGATTAATATCATTTCGAAACAGAAGATCCCCACCCGCTTTCATTTGGTTGCCGAGTTTTTGGGCTCGGTCGAACAAACCTTCATCGATCAACAAGCCGACCTGATGATTTCAGTATTGCCACCGCAAAAACTCTCCCTCGAGTCGATCCGTTTGCCCGAAGTTCCAGCGATCCTCGTGGCAGCAAGCAATCACCCGTTAGTCAAAACCAAAAAAAAGATTACCCAATCCGAACTTCAGAACTATCCACTACTGACGGTGCGCGGATCAGACCCCAGACTCGCGCTCGCGACTTCGACCATCGAATCGAGCTCATCGATTCAGCTCACGGATTTTCATTCGAAGAAACTCGCTTTGACCATGGGGCTGGGTTATGGATGGATTCCTTCCAGCATGGTCGAAAGTGAGCTGAAAAGTGGAAAGCTAAAGCCCGTAACCTGGACGCGCTCAAATCTTCACGTGTTCAAACCGTATCTCTACTATCGAAATGAAAACACCTTGGGCAACACGGGTCGCCTGCTCGTCAAACACCTCAGTTAGTTTACGGTTTTTTCGTCGAGGTTCTCTTATGAACCTTCGGGTGCGGAGGGCAATCTGCCTTTTCATCCCCGGACGGAAGTCGCTTTTCAGGATGATCAGGATCAGAGCAAAGCACATCCCCAATCGCATCTTTCCAAGTCAATTTCGGTTGACCAGGCGTCGCTCCACACGTTGGACAATCGTCGCCTGAAGCTGGAACCGCATCAAAAAGCTGGTCGACTTGTTTGGCGATCACCTTACCGAAAATCTTTACGTCGAGCTTTTTGGCAAACACCGGATTGACGTCCGCCTCATTGCCCGAGCTCGGATCAATGCCACAGGTATGCATCACCGGCGGACGAATTACACACGAGTTTCGAAATTCATTTACATCGAGGTCGACTGTGTATTTTTCCTGATCTCCCTGCGAGAGCGGGTCGATGGTTACCACATTTTCCTGCTTGCGAATGCGCTCTTCTGAATTACATTGGCAGTCTTTGCAATTCTTGATCACAAAAATTCTTGGCTTTTGATATGAACCGACCGCCAATGGATCATTCTTGCTTAATTCATTCAGCGCCGTTACCAAATCCTGATCCTTATGATGAGCCAGATCAGGCGCAATCACACGGTCATACAGCGATGAATGCCACTTGTTTCCGACCTTGTTCCAATAAATTCCAAATCCACACTTTTTACAGAAGATTCCGGAACGAACTTCATTATGGGGCCCAATCATTTTCTGATGCGCACGTTCGAGATTTTCCTGATCCATGACCATGGCTGCAGGATCGAACCCGATGGTTACCTTGCCGCGTTTAGCACTCTGGTTCTTCAGATAATTTGCACCCGAGACTTCGAAATTGTTCTGAGCGTTCTTTTCCTTGAGTTGCTGATAGAGCCCCGCATCTTGCAAACACGAGAGATAAATGGCAGGATCACCGGCTGCAAAGCGATCATTCACCGTATAGCCAGCCTTGATCAGAGCAGCCTGTACTCGATCTGCCTTCGTCTGCTTTCCTTTGCCAATTCCGATGCGATGTACAAACGCATTGGCCCGACTCGAAGCCCGCTGAAGCAGATTTCTACGTTCGTTGACACTGAGCCACGATTCGATATTGCTCTCGACGACCGCTTCCATCACTTCTTTCAGTGGCGACGCCTGACAGTGAGTAGAGATTCGCTTTTGTCTTTGCAGTTCTTCGACGACTTTCTTACCCCAGTCCTCGATCGTTCCATCGTCGAATTTTCCATCCTGATAAAACCGAGCCGTAATCTGATTCGCGGCCAACGCAAAATTAGACTTCAGTTTTGACCGGGTTTCAGTATCCATCGTATCGGGAGTACGATTCAGAATACCACTCAGACTGGCATCGGTTTCGGGTAATGGGGCCTCGACTCGAACCACGACTTTACGCCGCATTTCGCATTCAATTCCGTCCATCACCCCGCGATGCTCACGCTCGAGCTCTTCACTTGCAATTCCTTCAGATTTTCCGAGAACGATGTTTTGATTGTCTTTAAAAAGTTTTGCTACCGTGTCAGCTCGCGCGCTCGAAAGCCTCTTATTATCACTGATACTTTGCTCGACCGTAAATGGATTCTTCTTATGAATATGCTGGGCATCGGCATAACCGGTAACCGTCATATTCACTTTGGCTTTCGGGTCGGACTGAATCTGATATTCGTAAATATCCTGAATCAGTTTTTGCAAATGCCCCACTTCTTCTTTTTCGCTTTTGTTTTCCTTGAAAACGGACGACCCCGTCTTAAACGCAGAGGTGCTAAGACCAATTTTGAATGCACCCGCTCCTGTTTTTGGATTCACATCAAAGTCGATGCAAAGGCCTGTTTTCTTGCCGACACTTCCTTGCTGCCAAAGATAAAGCATAAACACTGCAGCCCGTGCCTTAGGATCGTCTTCATCGTTCCAATTAATGGATTCGACAAAACTCTGGGTAGCACCATGCACCGATGGTGCGGCATGCACTTCATGGGTCGAGAGAAAAAGGCTGAATATAAGAAGGTTCTTCCTGAACAACATCCTGCATTTAGAATACCTTGCGCAAGTGCCACGAACTAGTAAATAAAAAGGTCGTCGAGCGGGTCGTCAAACGATTGGCGACTGACAAACCACAGCCCGATATTACCATCAGGAATCTTCACCCGGCTGTTTTTGTGTGCATCCAGAAAACTGATAAATTTCTGATCGGTCAATTGACCTTTAAAGAGCAAACCATCTGCTTTGAATAAGAGGCAATAATGACTTTCGCCGACATACAGGTATTCGCCGTTGGTTCCAAAATACGGAACAGAAACCCATTCATCCGGTCGATAGGCTTCGAAATAAACTGCAAACGACTCCCAGAGTAGCGCCTTTTTGTGTACCGAGTAATCGAGATCGTTAATGTAGTTAACGGCCTTCTTCACTGACTGAATGTAGGCGACTTCAATTTCGATGAATTTAAACTTAGTTTCTTCGTGTGCAGCCGCTAGTTCGTCGTATTCCTTGCGCAACTTCCACAGTTTCTTTGCTTCGATCACATCTTGAAGTCGAGATTGTAACTTAGAATCTCGAATCCATTTCAAATCAGCAGCTGAAACATCGAGTGCAACCGAGACCTGATAAGTCGCACCCAATGAGCAATTAAAATGATTCGCCAAGGTGTTCGGGGGCATGACTTCGGCAGATGCACCAAAGCTCAAAAAACAGAGAGAAAAAATGAATACCCAAAGAGTGGGACTAAAGACCCGGACCATAATTATTCAAAGGTTATATAATAATTGATGTAAAGAGTCAATCATTCCTCAAGAAGAGAGCCTTTGCTTGCACTCAACGAGATTCATTCATTCCTCAATTTGACGTAGATCGCGGGTTCTGCAACACTAGAGCCATGCAAAATCAATTCGATCGCGGAGCAGTTCGTCCTACTTCGTTTGCCCAAACCGAAATCGCCCAATACATGAGCCGAGTCTATGGCTGGATGACCTTGGGAATCGCCATGAGTAGCTTGGTTGCCTGGTGGACTGCCAACAACACGGACTTTACCCTGATGCTGCTTCAAAACCGAAATAGCTTTCTCGGCATCGTGCTGGTTCAATTCGCACTCGTCATGGTTCTCTCGTTTGCGATCAATCGAATCAACTCGTTTGTCGCTGCTGTTCTTTATTTTCTTTATGCAGCATTAACCGGCGTTACCCTTTCGATTTTGTTTTTTGCTTACACCCAACAATCCCTTTTCTCAGTGTTTTTTGTGACCGCTCTGGCCTTTGCGGGCCTTAGCAGTTTTGGCTATATCACTAAGCGAGACTTGGGTCCGATTGGTTCATTTTGCATGATGGCCCTTTTTGGTCTCGTGGCATACGGATTACTCTCGATGTTTTTTCCTTCGATCATGGGAGAAACCGGAAGCATGATCTATAGTGTGGGCGGAGTACTGATCTTTTCGGGACTGACTGCCTACGACACCCAAATGATCAAAGCTCAATATGTTTCGGGTAGCGCCGCCACCGATATGGCCCGTAAAGGCGCCATCTTCGGGGCACTCAGACTCTACCTCGACTTCATCAATCTGTTTATGAGCCTGCTTCGACTGACAGGTCGCCGTCGCTAATAGCATGATCAAGAAACTCTTCGGTCGCCCGATCAAGGATATCCTCCTCGCTGTGATTCCTACTCTCATCATTGGACTTACTGTGATTGGGGTGGCCTACCATTACATCGATCCAGCCCCACCCAATCACCTCATTATCTCGACCAGCGACGGCGAAGGTGAATACAATGCCTACGCCAAGCAATATAAAGAAATATTAAAAGAAGACGGCGTGGATCTGCAAATCCGTTCATCCTCGGGCGCAGTCGAAAATTTAAAGCGCCTGCAGGATCCAAACTCGGATGTCGAAGTGGGTTTCGTGCAAGACGGGCTCGGAACGCCCGAACAAGCGACCGATCTGAGTTCGCTGGGCAGCCTGTATTACGAACCGATTTGGGTCTTTTATCATCCAGGACGCCTGAAAGTTCTGAATCGATTTTCGCAACTCATGGGCAAACGAATTGCGGTGGGCAAAGAAGGCGGTGGAACCAAGAACCTGGCCCTGCAGATTCTAAAAGCGAGTAACGTTACCGCAGAAAACTCAAAACTGGTTTCAATTGGCTGGGAAGATTCAGCCAAGGCCCTTGCAGAAAATCAGGTCGACGCCGCCATATTTTTGGGAACGAACGAAGACTTACTGATTAATAAGATGCTGAAGGATCAGAATTTAAGACTGATGAGCTTTGATCAGGCTGAGGCCATTACTCGCCAGATTCCATTTTTGCATCACCTAGTACTTCCGCATGGTGCGATTGATTTGAATAAAAACATTCCACCCATCGATGTCGATCTGGTTTCCGCTACAGCAACCTTGCTCATTCACGACTCGGTACATCCGGCACTGATCTATTTGCTGTTAAAAGCCGCAAGTCAGGTACACAGTGACCC
>CAIKYX010000137.1 GCA_903831745.1 Oligoflexia bacterium | reverse complement strand
TTTTTTAATTTTCAAAAAATGGCCTTTTTATAGGAAAAAACAGCTTTTTTCTGAAATAAACGCTGTTTCTAAAAAAATGACATCCGTTGAAAAGTAAAATCTTTTGGTCGCTCATTCGCATTTTATACGTCACGAAAATTGACAAAGTAATCGCGTCACTTAATCATGAATCATATAGTTAGGAAAAGTTGACCCAGTTGGCTGTGCAAGAAGAAGTGTGAAAATACGACTACCGGCACAAGTTTGACGGTCGATGAAAGAATTAACCGCGAGAAATTCAATAGTGAGTTTCTCCAACCACAACGACAAGAAAAGGAGTGTTCTGGTTATGAAAAATTACCTAGCACTAGTATTATCAATGACAGTTATCGCTTCTCCTGCGTTCGCATCTCGCGCACGCCTCGAAGCATTGGGCGAAGGCAAAAACGGATCTTATTACATTCAAGACTGCAGAAACATGTTCTTGAATCCATCTGAGATCGTTAAATGCAAAAAGAAAATGTTTTTAGAGCTTGGTGATGAAACTGCCGGTGGTAACACTACTGGAACAGATAAAGCTATCACCAACGATCGCGGTCAAGGCGGTTTCACCAACACTTTTGGTGATTTCACTTACGGCGTATACATGAACAACGATTCAGACAAGTCACTTCAAGGTACTGCTACTGCTAACGCATTGAATGCAGCTATCGGCGGAAGCGGAACTGGTTTCCTCGCGGTTCAAAACCAACTCGAGTTTTTCTTCGCTGGTGAAGGCGCGATGAACTGGGGTATCAGTATTTTCCACGCTGGTAACGAAAACAAAGGAACTTACGGTGCAGTTCCAACTGGCGGCGCAGATAAAACTGCTTACCTCTGGGGTGCTCGCCTCGGTGTAAACTCTGGCAATTTCGCTGTATTCACTTCTCTCGGTCTTGCTGAGAAAATGGTTGCAGACAATGCTACAGCTACTCTTTCTTCTGAAAACATGAAAGGTAAGTTCTCTGCAGACGTAGCAGCTACTTACAACATGGATCAAATGACTGCGTTTGCAAAATTCTCTACTTGGGGATTCGACCTGAACACTAACGTGCTCGGAACTTCTCAAGCAACTCTTTCAAACAGCAATACTTTGATCGGCCTCGGCGCTGGTTGGAAACATGAGATGACTAAGTCAACTACTATGTTCACTCGCGTAGAAGCAGACCAAATGTCTGGTTCAACAACAGTTCCAACTACTATCGATGCAACTCAAAACCTTGCACTCAGTGCTGGTTATAAAGTTGTGAACATCCCACTGGTTCTCGGTGCAGAAGCACAAGCTCTCAGCTGGTTGACTGTTCGCGGTTCAGTTGCTGGTTCACTTTGGGGTTCTGCTCAAGCAGGTCAATCTCGTACCAGCCTCGGTGGAACTACAACTGTTGGCGCAGGCTTCGGCATGACTTTCGGCGATTTCCAAATCGACGGTTTGATGCAAGCAAACGCAACTGGACACAATCCAGCCAACGGTGCTGTTAGCGGTGCAAACGGAAACGTTGCAGGCTTCGGAACTGGCCCACAAGCCAATTCTAACTGGGGTCTCGGCAACAACATGATGAGCCGTATCGCAATGACTTACAATTTCTAATCTAATTAGAGATTAAAATTAAGGGCCCTGGGATCTTTGATCTCAGGGCCTTTTTGTTTTTGATATCAACTAGTTAACACGATTTCCTTGACTTCATCCGTCAATTCTCGGTAAAGTAACATTCATGCTCTATCACTTGCTCTATCCGCTCCATGAGGCATTCGGTGTATTTCACGTCTTTAAATACATTACGTTCAGAGCCTTCGGTGCGACATTGACCGCAATGTTATTTACGCTGCTTTTAGGCGGCAAATATATTCGATGGCTTAAACACAAACAAATCGGTCAGAGCATTCGAAATGTGGGCCCGCAATCGCATCTCTCTAAAAAAGGCACTCCCACCATGGGGGGCGGTCTGATCTTAAGTGCGATCGCCATTTCGACGCTTCTCTGGGCAGATCTTAAAAATCATTATGTCTGGGTTTCACTCTTTGTCATGCTCGGAACCGGCCTGATTGGTTGGGTCGATGACTATCGAAAAGTGGTTCAAAAGAATTCAAAAGGCCTGACTGCACGCCAAAAGCTCGTATCCCAAACTTTGGTAGCAGTTGCCGCTGCGGCATTTCTCTATGTCATGCGCGATACACCACCCGTGCTTAAGTTTCCGTTCTTTAAAGATTGGTCACTCGATCTCGGTGTGTTCTTTATTCCGTTTTCGGCCTTCGTCATCGTTGGCGCATCGAATGCAGTTAACCTTACCGACGGACTCGATGGACTTGCAGTTGGTCCTACGATTACCACAGCACTGACCTTTGCGACGCTCGCTTATTGTGCAGGTAACTTTGTCATAGCCGAATACCTTCAAATTCCATTCGTTTCGGGCTCGGGCGAGCTTGCCATTTTTTTGGCCAGTGTGGGTGCCTCTTGTTTGGGTTTTCTCTGGTTTAACGCCTATCCGGCCGAAGTATTCATGGGTGACGTCGGAGCGCTTGCTCTCGGTGGTGCTCTCGGTGTGGCTGCAGTGATTACCAAAAACGAGTTTTTGCTCGTTCTGTGCGGCGGAATTTTCGTCGTCGAAGCCGTCAGCGTCATGCTTCAGGTCATTTCTTTTAAGACTACGGGCAAACGAATTTTCAAGATGGCGCCGATTCATCACCATTTCGAGCTTAAGGGCTGGCCCGAGCCTAAAGTCATTGTACGTTTCTGGATTATTTCAATCATGTTGGCTCTCGCGACTCTCGCGACATTAAAGTTAAGATAACCACCGCTTGTCGGTACATAAAGTAGGAGTATTTGTAGTATGAGTAAGTATAAAGGCAAAAAAGTGCTGATCGTGGGTTGTGGTACGTCTGGAATCGCCGCTGCCAAGTTTTTAGTCAAGCAAGGTGCGCGAGTAATGATTACCGACACCAAGCAACGTACTGAATTGTCTGAGCCGCTCAAAGAATTGGGCGACCTGAAGGTCGAATTCGAATTCGGCGGACATACCGAGCGCTCTTTTCTGGGTGCAGAACTGATCATCGTCAGCCCTGGCATTAATATTCCGAATCACCAGCTTCTACAGGTAGTAAAGCAAAAGGGCACGCCCGTAACGAGCGAGATCGAACTTGCAGTAGGAGAACTCGAGCAGCCGCTTATCGCGATTACCGGAACGAACGGAAAATCGACGCTGACGACCTTGATCGGCGAGATGTACAAGTCTGATCAAAAGCCTGCTTTTATGGGCGGAAACCTCGGAATTCCTCTCATCGAGTATATTAATCAAGGGCAAACCGGCCAGGTGGCAGTGTGCGAGCTTTCTTCCTATCAGCTCGAAATGACCGAAAAGATGGTTCCAGCGGTTGCGATCTTTACGAATATCGATCAAGACCACCTCGATCGTTATGGCACCATGGAAAACTACATTGCAGCAAAGAAACGCCTGCTTAAGGTTTGTGATCGCAACTCATGGGTCATTCTCAACTACGATGATCCCGTCCTTCAGGGGTTTGCGAACGAGTGTAGTGGCAAGCTGATTTGGTTTACGATGAAAGATCCGATGAAGGTCGGCGGCGAATTCGCAGAGAAGTTTTTCGGTGCCTATTTCGACGAAACCCGAAATTCGATCATTGCCAAGGTAACGGGCAAAGAAGAGATTTATCCGCTCGAGACCTTTAAATTGTTCGGAGACCACAACAAGCAAAACTTGATGGCTGCGATTTGCGCTGCCCGGGTCATGGGAGTCAGTCAGCAAGGAATTCAGAGCTGTATCGGCACCTTCAAGGGGCTTGCTCATCGACTTGAGTTTTGTCGTAAGAAAGACGGTGTTTATTTCTTCAATGACTCGAAAGCGACCAATATCCAGAGTGTTCAGGCCTCTCTTTCGGCATTTAAACGCTCTCCGGTTATCCTGATTGCGGGCGGAAAAGACAAAAACATGGAATTCGCGCCCTTGGCTCCGCTCGTAAAGAGCAAGGTCAAGCTGCTGATCCTGGTTGGCGAGGCCAAAGAGAAGATCAATCGCGCTTTAGGTGATTTTGCCGAGACTTATCTCGTCGGAACTTTCGAAGAAGCCGTGCTCGTCTCTTTCCAGAAGTCGAGAAATGGTGATATCGTACTCTTATCTCCCGGTTGTTCTAGCCAAGACATGTTCCGGGACTTTGAAGAGAGAGGCGATTATTTCAAGAAACTGGTTAACCAGCTTTAAGTCGTTTTTTACCAAGTTATTCGCACGCCAGCCGAGTGGAGATGTATTTCTACTCGTTTTGGTGGTGTCGATGGTCCTTTTTGGCCTGCTCATGGTCTATAGTGCCTCTTATATTTTCGCCGAAGAGCGCACGGGCGATGGCTTTGCCTATATCCGCAAACAGTTATTCTACGCCATTCTCGGTTTTGGCGGACTCTTGCTTGCCTCCCGCATTCCGCATCAAAAGTGGTATCAGTGGGTGCCGGCAGCACTTTTTACCGTCATTGTCTCTTTGGTGCTCGTCATGATTCCCGGTCTCGGTGCTCGGGCGGGTGGGGCTCAGCGCTGGATCAACTTCGGGCTCTTTCGTTTTCAGCCAGCCGAGCTCGCCAAAATGGTCGGTGTGATGTTTGTCTCTCGCCAATTGGTCAGGCATCAGCGAGAGCTTCATGATTTTAGAAAAGGAGTCATCGCGCCAGTTGCGCTTCTGATTCCGGTGATGGTGCTTCTACTATTGCAACCCGATTTTGGTTCGAGTGCCTTACTTGCCGGCACGACTTTTATTCTGATGTTCATCGCAGGGGTAAGGCCACTCTATCTTTTTGGCGGCTTATTTGGCGGCGGAGGGGCGGCGGCAATTCTGATTCTTACCTCGCCTTACCGTATGGCGCGGGTGATGACCTTTATCGATCCGTGGCGCGATCCTGCGGGCAAAGGCTTTCAGGTCATTCAATCGATGCTGGGCCTTCATAACGGAAGTCTACTGGGCCAAGGTTTGGGTAACGGAAAAGAAAAGCTCTTCTTTCTGCCCGAGGCACATAACGATTTTATTTTTGCAGTCATTGGCGAAGAGCTTGGGTTTGTCGGAGTCGCGGCGGTTATCCTCGCGTATATTCTCTTTATTTATTCTGGGCTTCGCATCTCTTGGAAAGCGCTTCATGCGCGCAACGATCGATTTGGATTTTATCTCGGCTGCGGAATTTCGCTGATCTTGGGTTTGCAAGCCTTCATCAACATGGCGGTGGTTATGGGGCTTCTTCCGACCAAGGGGCTGACTCTGCCGTTTATCAGCTATGGCGGATCGGCGCTGACTTTAAATCTTTTTGCGATTGGAATTCTCTACAGTATTTCGAAAGCAAATCAAGGAGCGTTCTATGAAGCAGACTGAGCGTTTGTTGGTTGCAGGTGGTGGAACCGGTGGGCACATTCTCGCCGGAATTGCGATTGCCGAAGAGTGGAGCCGTAAGGTCAAGGAGCAGGGCTCGAAGCCAGAACTTCTGTTTGTCGGAACGTCTCAGGGGCTCGAAGCCAAGATTGTACCCAAATACGGCTATCCACTGAAGTTACTGAAAATCGGTGCCCTGAATCGAGTCAGTATCAAAACTCGTTTGGTTACCCTGGCGCAACTTCCGATCAGTTTTTTACGCGCATTTTTTATTTTGCTGAAGTTCAGGCCTCACGCCGTCATCGGTGTGGGCGGCTATGCCTCTGGGCCGGTGGTCATGTTTGCCCGCATTTTAGCGCCATTATTTAAGATCAAGACTTCGATTCTCGAGCAAAACTCGGTCGCTGGTTTTACGAATCGCATGCTCGGCAAATGGGTGCATCGGGTGTTTTGTGCATTTCAGGCAGGTGGGGCAAGTTTCGATCTCGCGAAAGTAAAAGTCACTGGCAATCCGATTCGCTCATCGCTTAAGCTTTTGCCGCCGTCGAACGATAGCGCGTTTACGGTTTTTATCTTTGGCGGAAGCCAAGGCGCACTCGGTATCAATACGATGGTGCTCGATGCGCTTCCGTTTTTAAAGGGCCAAGGAATCGAATTCATTCATCAAACGGGTGTTAAGGATTTCGAGCGAGTGAGTTCTGGTTATCAACGCGAAGGCGTGAATGCCCGAATCGAGCGGTTCATCGATGATATGGGTGCATGTTATGCGCAGGCCAGTCTCGTCATTTGTCGTGCGGGCGCCTCGTCACTTACCGAGCTTGCTTCGGTCGGTCGGGCTGCGATTTTTATTCCGCTTCCGACTGCAGCTGATAACCATCAAGAAAAAAATGCCCGCATTTTCGAAAAGGCGTCTGCCTCACTCGTTGTGCCGCAAGCTTCACTTTCGGGCAGCGATTTTGCGAAGCTGATTCTTTCTTTTAAAGAAAATCGATCCAAGATTCACGATTTCGAAGCGCGCGTTCAGCAGTTTTATCAAAGCAACTCGGCTGCCATGATTGTCGAGGACTTGCTTTCATGACGGAACGGCATTTTAAACTGCATTTTATCGGCATCGGCGGAATCGGCATGAGTGGTATCGCCGAGATTTTTCTAACCCGCGGCCACGATGTCAGCGGCTCTGATTTAAATCCTAACGAAGTGACCGAACGCTTGGTTCGCATGGGCGCCCGCATTTTTGGGGGGCATGCAGCTTCGAATGTAGAAGCAGCCGATGTGGTGGTTATCAGTTCGGCGGTAAAAGCCGACAATCCTGAAGTGGTCGAAGCGAAGCGTAAGGGTATTCCGATCATTCCGCGCGCCGAAATGCTGGCCGAGATCATGCGCGGTAAAACCGGAATTGCGATTGCGGGTACGCATGGCAAAACTACGACGACCTCGATGGTCGCACAGATTTTCATGGTAGCAGGGCTTGATCCTACCGTAGTAGTCGGCGGAAAAGTCGAATCGATCGGCAGTAACGCCAAAGTAGGCGAGGGCGATACGGTGGTGGTCGAGGCAGACGAAAGCGATGGTTCGTTTCATTTGCTTCCGTGTGCCTATTCGCTGGTTACGAACATCGATCTCGATCACATGGAGTTTTATAAGAACCGCGAGAATCTTTACGACACCTTCGTGCAATTCTGTAAGAAGGTGCCTTTTTATGGCTGTACTTGGCTCTGTGGCGATGATCAAGGAGTGCGTGATATTCTGCCCTTTCTGACGAAGCCGCACATTACTTACGGTTTCGATACCATGAACGACATCATGGGCGGCGAAGTGACGGTGCTGCCGGATGGACGACAAAAATTCGATGTTTGGGCTAGGCCGAAGAATCGGGCGCCGCATGATCTACTAGGATCAGTCGAGCTGAGTGTACTCGGAAAACACAATGTCTTGAATTCGCTTGGGGCCGCAGGTCTTGCGCTTGGAATGGGCGTGCCGTTCTCTGCCATTCAAGAGGGGCTAAAACATTTTAAGCATGTGCGCCGCAGGTTTGATGAGCGGTTTTTCTCTCATGAACGGAACTTGCGGGTCATCGATGATTACGGACACCATCCCACCGAAGTTCGTGCGGTGCTAGCGACTGCCCGTCAAACAGGGCATCAGCGTATTGTTACAGTTTTTCAGCCGCATCGTTATACCCGGACCCAGAATAGTTGGGACGAGTTTCTGACCTGTTTTCAGGATACGGATATTTTGGTGCTCCTTCCGATCTACTCGGCCGGCGAAGAGCCAATCGCGGGCGTGAGTTCTGAAGCCTTGGCGAAAGCCCTTTCTAAAAATCTAAAAGTAGTTACGACCGCATCTCTGGCAGAAGCCGAAACCTGGGTACTCGAGAATCATCAGGATGGCGATATGGTGCTAACGCTTGGGGCGGGGTCGATTACGAAACTAGCGGGAACACTCGCTGAGAAGTTGTCAGTACATTCGCCAGAATAAAAAAGGCAGGCCGCTCCGTTTTCGAGTCGACCTGCCAAGTATAAGGCTGCTGGTAGCAGCTGGAATAATTGCGACTATTCTACTAGCTTGGGATTGGCGATCACAATCATGCCGGCCATGAGTTGCGGCAGATATCGATCATGATTGTTTGCTTGTGAGAGCACCCACGGATCGCGCGAGCGGGTCGCGCCTAACCAGTGGTTAACAGCAGTTTCGCCCCAGTTAAATGCCAGAAGCGATAATCCGAGATTGTTGTAAAATAGTGCGTTGCCTTTGATCAATCGTCCCGCGGCATCCGAAAGCTTCTCGATATTCATCCGTTCATCGACTCCTGGGTGTACAGGGATTCCCATGCGTCTCGCGGTTGCCGGAATGAATTGCCAGAGACCAGCTACTTGAAGGCGACCTCGGGCGCTCAGGTTTTCGTACTTCGATTCGATCAGTGGCACGGCATCGAGCGCTTTCGGCAAATCATATTCGCTTAATTTTGCATCGACCACCGATTGGTACTTGGCTTTCATGCGATAGAGAGCCTCTCTCATTCCTTGGCGGCTGCTGGGTGAGCTCAGGTAGCGATTGAGTTCATTGACTACCTGGTCATTTACCACGACGGGTAAGCCTTCACTGCCGGTAATATTTCGCGCAAGCTGTTTTGCTTCATCGAGGGTAATCATGCGATCACTCTGCGATTGAGCAATACCTTGCGATGCGTACGCCGCGGTACCGAGTAGTAGGCTAAAAAGGGCGAGCCTTGCCCAAAGTGGCGAGTTCAGTTTCGACCGAATACGCATTGAATTTTTTTTGTAAGTTAACAACATTTTAATTCTCCTTTTGAGTTGGTGACGCTCAGTCCGAAGAAACATACCGCTTGCGCAAGCAGTAGCAAACTCCGGCCTCAGCGTCGATTGTGCTACCTGAAACAGGCAGCGGGCGTATTGCTGTGAATTGACCTTACTTCGGTCGACCAGGGTTTCATCACAGGCAAATTCTTGAAGTTCATTGATCTTGCGTATCCATATTTTTGCGACCGGATTCATAAACGCGAATGCTCGAAGCGCCTCGAGCGCAAACAACCAAAGGGGGTCGCGCTGACGTTGATGCTGAATCTCATGGGCAATCGACATTCGGTAATCAATCGGTGTCGCGAGTAAAGAGCTTGGAATCAGAATCGTAGCCCGACCCAAGGTCCAAAAAGTCATCGGAACACTCAGGCGATCGTGGGCCAGAATTTCGACCCGACCGATGCGTTTGATCGGATAAGAATCTTCGCGCATTCGTGCGAGGATTTTCAGATCGCGACGAGTTTTAAAAATAACGAAGGCAAGCAAAAAGAAAAGAAAGAGCAGTGTGTTGGTATTGGTGGTGGGGCGAAACTTAAATGCCGAGTGACTTGAC
>CAIKYX010000136.1 GCA_903831745.1 Oligoflexia bacterium | reverse complement strand
GTTTCATTTTAGTTGTTGGTGGAACAAATGCGAATTCAAAATGAAACAGACACCATTCTGAATTCACATTCATAATTTTAATGTGAAAATATATTTATTCCTGTTTATTCAACCGTTACCACCGCGGCACTGGCTGCCGGCATCGTAACATAAAATGTTGACAAACCACCCACAGCTATATCTTCGGTAGCCCCCACTTGAAAAGTTCCATTTGATGAATTCACTGAACTTCTGCAAAATGTCACGCCTGAAGTAGCACTTATGGATGGTGCTGAAAGTCGGGCAATGTGAAGTGTAGTTGCATTCTTTGTCAACTGAATTTTAAACGTAAGCGTTTGTGTAAACTCTTTATTTATCAACGTAATAACTGGCGATACAGATCCAACTTTTTTACATGAATAAGCACTGCATTTGTACTTTGGAGTACCGTTAATAGTCGTCGGAACAATGATAGAATTATCTGTACCGTATTTAAATGCCAGGAAAGCATAATAAAGAGGCCGAACAGTCGTATTTTGGCTATAAAAAACAATTGGTGAATAAGCACCGGCATCACCACCGTGGAAATTAACTCCCTGACCATTATTTATCGCCACCTGCCACATAAAGTCCAATCCCCATAAAGTAGATCCGAAAGTATCACTCACCGTGTACTTTCCGCCATTATTAATACTGTTGCATTCGGTGATTCTCCATGGCACTCCGGTATTCATAGTTGCTCCATTAATAACTTTGAAATAATCGGTGTATTGCGGTATCGGTGTAAAAAGGGATGCAACGGTTGTTGAAGTAGTATTCGAATTTTGATAATAATGAGCTGACAACAGATTCACATTACTTGCTTCATTCAACGCAAACGAAGCAACCCAGCTTGACTGATAAGCCACGTCAGGTCCTGCCAACGGCACATTAGGCACAAGCCCACGAACAGCAGTAAGGTAGCTGTTCCATTGAATTTCATAGTCCGGCTCAGCATAAGTGGATGGCCTTAGTGGATTCCATGAATGATACCCATCCGGCTCGTTTCCAAATTGAAGATCCATCAAATTACTCTGAAAACTATTGACCACATAGCTTGCTTCATTTGCCGCTAATGTGGGATTGTATGTTCCCATGTTGAGTCCGAAGATTACCTGCCAGCCTACTGCTTTTGCAAAAGCAGAGAGATTATCAATTTCAGTAGGAGTAAGCGTTTTTGCGGGAGTACTTGTACTTCGCGGAGTTGATGACCACGTTACAGCATCACTCATATTACCTCCAAAACGTAATACACCTGTACCAAGATTCTTTAATAACTGAACCAGAATTGTATTTCTTGTATTTAAAAAAGCCGGATCGTTAATGGGCAAATCCATTTCGTAACTCAATCCCTGAAAGGTTGTTGGAATTGAATACGAAGATTTTGTTCCGTCAATTGAAACACTAATCACACTGTCGGGTAAAGTCACAACAACACTATCCTTTGGTTTTGGATTTGGTGGCGGCGGTGTAACAATTGGATCATCTGCTTTTTGGCAAGAATAAAATCCAATAAAGAGTAAGATAATTGCTAAAAACTTTGTCTTCATATTTTCAATTTATTTTTTTTATTGTATTAATATTTTCTGTATTTTCAATCCAGCCAGTGTTTAATAAAGCAACGGCTGGATGTGCAACTCCATTTAGACAGTTAAATCCAATGTCTAGAATGTTTGTTGCTTTATGCAGTGTGCAAGAAAAAATATTCTGCAGTGTTTCAAAAAGAAGGTTAGTGTCATTTTTTTCAGAAAGAAACCCGATGGAGAGGTTTTTTTTGATGCCGAAAATAGTGACATTTCCCGGTGTTTCAATGCGTGATACGTGCGGCATAGTGGACGTTTCGGCGTAGTTAATGTGTTGGGTGACGCCAGACTCTTTTGCAATTTTTTGGAAGCAGAGACTGGCAAAATTTCCAGATAATGTGATGATTGTTTGGTTGTCTTGTAAATGAGGGAGCATGAGTTTAAAAATATTCTTTTGTGCATAAGAGGGCATAGTAATAAAAATGAATTGAACATTTTGCATTGCTGCGCCTAAATCCGTGGTTGCCAGTTCAATGGGGTATTGGTCAGTGATACCATTTCCCGATCTAAACAGTATTAAGTATCCAGTGGAATCCTGAAATTGACCTCACTAACTCATGATTAGATTCATATGCTATGCAAGCTGAATTTAAAACCTTCTCAACGCCAGACAAACTGTCAAAAGCCAGATTTTTAAAATGCTTCTCACGCATATCCTCCCAAATGTGCTCAACCGGATTAAGCTCAGGGCAATAAGGCGGCAGATGCACCATCAAAATATTTTCGGGGGGAGCGCTGCAAGCTTTATGATTAGAGGCTCCATCGAGCACAAGCAGGACAACTTCATTCGCATAGCGCACACTCAACTCCTGCAAAAAAATCTTCATGCAATCGGTACGCATGTTTGGCAAAATCAAAAAATCTGACTTGCCATCTTTAGGGCATACTGCGCCATAAACGTAGGTGTATTCTCTGACAAAATGACTTGGGACTGTTGGCCTGATGCCCTCTGGCGCCCAGCACCGCTTAGGATCGTTAATCCTGCCAAAGCGGGCCTCATCTTCAAACATGACCCGCAAGGGCCGGCTTTGTTTTTCTGCGAACTCTGCCGCAACATCTACTATTTCAGCGAAGTTTTTTTAAAAGCCTCTAAGGCCTCTACATCTTGCTTGGGATGTTTCTTGCGAGGCATGATTTTGCGCCATCCATGGCGCTCTAGCAGCTTATAAAACGCTGAGTTTGAAATCGTTAGATTCATGTCTTTTTCAAATTCTTTTTTAAGATCACTGACCACCAGAATTCCGCCTGACTCAGCCTCTTTACTGTGCTTCTTAATAAATGCCTTCTCGGCTTCAAGGCTGACGTGTGAGCGATAGCGCCCACCTTTATCTTGCTGCTTGATAGCAGAAAGCCCATGCTTAAAATAGTCGCCGTGAATGGCCCTCACTGCGCCAACTGAGTAATTCGTTGCTTCTGCAATTTCAACTGCATTCATACCGCAACCTGCTCGAAGGTACAGTGCTTGCGCCCGCCTGAATTCATTCTTCTTTGTCGTTGTGCGCATTGCTTCTTTAAATGCTTTTGCATCCACAGCTGGAATTGCTTTTTGAGGTCTCATCGCTTCTCCTGTTGAAATATACAAGAGAATTATAATCGATAAGCTAATTTAGATCAAGAAATGGTATTACCATTTTCTCACCTAAAAAGATACATTTAACCAGGAGAAGAAAATGAAATATAAAAAAATCATTGTAAGCAGTATGTCGATTTTGGCTTTTGTTTTAGCACAACGTGCCTTTGCAGATGCAGGAGATTGGCAAATTGGTGTCCGTGCGATTGATGTCGTGCCTGTGGCAGGAAGTTCACCGATTACCGGGATTAATGGCAATGTGACGAGCATTTCCTCTGAAGTAGCACCTGAGTTGGATATCAATTACTATTTCACGAATCACTTGTCCAGTGAGTTAATTTTGGCAACCACACGGAATAGTGTTGAAGCAACAGGAACCGTTGCAGGAAATGTGAATTTAGGCAGTGTCGGCGTTTTACCCCCTACTGTGACCTTGTTGTACCACTTTTTCCCAGATCACTTGATTACGCCTTATGCCGGTGCGGGGATTAACTACACCCATTTTTATAATGCCAGCAGTGGTAATGTGGCTTCGGCTATTTATTATAGCGATAGTTTTGGCCCGGCTTTGCAGGCAGGTTTTGATGTCAATCTCAATAAAAATTGGGCACTGAACGTTGATGTCAAAAAAATCTTCATGAGCAGTAATGTCACCGCAACAGTCGGCGGTGAACAGGTCACCACTCATGTGAATATTAATCCAATGATTTACGGTGCGGGTGTGCGTTATCGTTTCTAAGCCGATTGGGTATCTGTGTAGGGCTCATTTGTGGTACAATGGGCCCTTCGCATTTGTGGCAGAATAATATGGCAAAAAGC
>CAIKYX010000135.1 GCA_903831745.1 Oligoflexia bacterium | reverse complement strand
CCGCGCGCCCGGATATCACGGCAATACCCTTTACGCACTTTCTGCTTCGGGACGTCCCCATTACAAAAAAGTTTATGGCCCTTTGATTTCTGAAGTACTGACGATCAGCGCACCGTACGGGTATCGCTCGCCTTTTCAGACTGAAGAAGAGTATTTCGAAAAGGGTGCCGAGCACTATGCACTCGAACTCGAAGCGATGATCGAAAAAGAAGGCGCAGGAACGATCAGCGCGTTTATCTTCGAAACCGTAAGCGGTTCATCGACTGGCTCTTGGACTCCCCCACGCGGCTACTACACCCGCGTGCAAGAAATCTGCAAAAAACACGACATCCTGATGATCGCAGACGAAGTGATGTGTGGTGCTGGTCGAACCGGCAAATTTTTTGCGTGCGAACATTACGGTCTAAAGCCCGACATCATCACTCTCGGTAAAGGAATTAACGCCGGCATGATGCCGGTATCGGCAGTATTGATCAAACAAGACGACCTCGACACGATGAAGCGCATTTCGGGCGGGTTCATGCACGCTCAAACTTATATGCAAGCACCGTCGATGGCAGCCACTGCTCTTGCGGTTTTAAAGTACATGGATCGCCATCAGGTTCTCGAAAAAGCCGCGCCGATTTCGGCACATTGGCTAAAAGAATTGAAATCACAAATCTTGCCACTGAATCATGTCGGTTGCGTAACCGGTATCGGACACATGGCAGGCGTCGAATTCGTGCAAGACAAAGCGAGCAAGAATCCTTTTCCGGTAGCCAAAAAATTTGCTCCTAAATTTGTTCAATTTGCCCAAAAACATCATGGGCTGATCTTATGGCCCAACTACGGGCAAGCCGACGGAGTAAACGGAGATCTGATCATGCTCGGACCATCGCTCTTAATGACGATGGACGAAGCGAACGATTGCATTGCACGCCTGAAACGTGCTATCGAAACATTTGAGGTATAGAATGAACTTTTTTGAAGCCGTCACCGCCCGTCGCAGTATCCGAGTCTATTCGAATCAATCCGTTCCTGCCGAAGTGATGAATCAAGCACTCGATGCCGCGCTGATCGCACCCAATTCATCGAACATGCAGACCTGGGAATTTTATTGGGTAAAATCTCCTGCTAAAAAAGCCGCACTGATTGAAGCGTGTTTAAGCCAACCGGCTGCCAAAACCGCGCAAGAGTTAGTCGTATTTGTGGCAGACGACAAATTATGGAAGCGAAATCAGAAGACCATGCTTTCTCATCTCAACTCTATTCCGAATATTCCCAAACGCCTGCTCGATTATTACGGAAAAGTAATGCCACTGACCTACGGGTATCGTTTTCTGGCCCCGGTGAAATGGCTCATGGCCAATGCAACCGGATTGTTCCGCCCAATGCCGAGACGCCCGTGGAGCCCGCGCGACATTCAAGAAGTTTGCATTAAATCAACTGCGCTCGCGTCCGAGAATTTCATGCTGGCAATTTCTGCTCAAGGTTTCGATAGTTGCCCGATGGAAGGCTTCGATGAAACCCGAGTTAAGCGACTCTTGGGTCTTCCATGCAGTGCCCGAATCGTGATGGTCGTGTCAGTCGGTAAAGCAGATCCAGCGGTGCCTGTGCCACCGAGACTACGGTTTCAACGCGATTGGTTCGTGAAGGAAGTTTAAAATTCCGTTTTTGCGCGTTTCTTATATTCTTTAATACAGATCATTGCCTTAATCGGGCCCATGTCGTTCGTAAAATTTGGCACATTAACTGCTGAACTACTAGAATGAAAACATTAGAAACCGAGTTCAAGGAAATTGAATCAAAAATTTTTATAGTACGTGGCGAAAAAGTAATGCTGGATTTCGATTTGGCAGAACTCTATCAAGTTCCGACCATGCGCCTCAACGAGCAGGTTCGACGAAACCTAAAAAGATTCCCGAGTGACTTCATGTTTCCCCTGTCTAATCAAGAGGTTGTGGTCTTGAAATCGCAATTTGCGATATCAAGTTCAAGCTGGGGCGGCAGAAGATCCTCCCCCCTCGCATTTTCTGAACAAGGAATCGCAATGCTGTCTGCCGTCCTTCATAGTGATCGCGCCATAGAAGTAAACATAGCTATCATGAGAACCTTCGTAAAATT
>CAIKYX010000134.1 GCA_903831745.1 Oligoflexia bacterium | reverse complement strand
TTGCACACAACTTATGAACTATAGTAACTAATAAAGCTTTCTTTCTTTAACAGTTACTCTGGATTCAATTGTTGAAAGTGTGGTGATTTCAGATCCAACGACCTATTTTTTTCGCAACTTCATTTGCCAAAAAGATTTTTATTGTATCAATTCATCTCCATACGTATTTACCCATCATTTAAAAATTAATCATCATCATGGACGCTTATGCACGTTTGGCGAAAGCTCTCGATGAACATAAGGATGACCATCTTAAAATTCCACTAATTCTGGATGCTTCCTTTGAATTTGAGAAGCGAACATATACCCCACTCCATCAGAAATTACAAGATTTTACGACAGTGAATCCGGTTACGGGACAAAAAGAAAATCCTTTGGCAGCATCACATTGGCTCCAAACACTTTTCAAGATAGCGGCTCACAACAACTTACAAGAGTTTCTATCCGAAAAACCAGAAGAACAAACATGCTTATCTGCGGAAAATCTCGCTCTGTTACGATCAGTAATTGCACATCCAGTTGGCATATTACCCGGAAACCCCAGTCCAGATGAAGTGACGTTACAAAATACTCAAATTGCTTCACTTGCTCAAGCGCGTTCGTCACTAGCACAGGATAACCTTGAAGTATCTCGTCGAAACACGGCAATGGGACGATTAGTAAATGGCTTTATTCGACCGAGCATCCATTCCACCGTTTTGCGTACTTTGGAAGCCGCCTGGGCAGGCAGCGGTGATTCTCAATGCTACAAACAAGTTCAAGACACAATCAAGTTAGTAACAAATTTGGATAAAGATAACCACGGTGATAAGAAATCGGCCTTGGCAGCACTTGTAGAAGAAATTCCAGTCATGAACACCCCAATGGAGGTCATGGCGGGACTTGCTAAGATCCACAAACTCAAGGCTCTAGAGAGAAGATATCTGACCAAGGTGGTTATTCAACAAAATGCCAAACTGGGCGAAGACGATGATGGCAATGACATCATTGGCGATTTGAAGCTTCATGTTGCTGTCAATACCGACTTCCCACCTCAACCGGACGCGCAGCTGATCATGATTTTCTTACGAAAGATTTCCTCCAGTGCAAAAGTGAAAGATCACCGAGACAAGGTACAACGTGCAGCCAACGACGGATGGAGCCTCGCCAAGCTCGAGAGATTACTCTCAAGAATGATGTCCGAGTACGTGCCGCCAGACCAAGTGCAAATAACTGTTCGTGCAAATTCAGCTGTTGCAATTGAATCCCAACCTTTGCTACAGGCTCCTGTTCGTGCATTTTCAGCTGGTGCAACTGATTCCCAACCTTTGATGCAGGCCGCGGCGTATGCTCCAGACCACCCTTCCATGGCATTACACTACGGATTCGCCCAGAGTCCGGCGCAAGGAATCGTTCACTACGGTTATGGCTCCGAAAACCCATTCCCCATGGCCGAAATGCCGGACCAAAATTATGGTACTGAAATGGGGGAGATGGATAGCAGAGATGACCGCCAACACCATCATGCATATGCCGCTCGGATGCAAACGCAGGCCAAGCGACCATACCCACCAGAGATC
>CAIKYX010000133.1 GCA_903831745.1 Oligoflexia bacterium | reverse complement strand
TTCATTCTGACCAAAGCCTGATGCCATTTTCGTTGTACATCTCTCTGAATCAGGTTATTGAGTTGCCGTAATTCAAACATTGAAGGAGAGAGATCGTGAAAAAAATTTCAAGTCCATTGTTGTATTTGGGAATGATCGTTTGTTCTATTTTGACTGTTATGTCGGTTGCCCAGGCAGCAGATTCGAAGAAGTTGATTTGTACGTCAGTCCGCGGAGGCGTCTTCGGGTTAAGCAGTACGTCCACGGATTTGTACGTTGGAGCCGTTGGCATTAAATCAGAAGAACTTTTTTCGGATGCGCACAAACACGGACGGGTCGGAATCGACTATGATGCCAAGACGGATACGTTTAGCGGAAACGGCGAAGATGGATGCGTTCAAGTCGCCTACCAAACGTACAATACTCCGGATGGCGTAAAATTGGTCGAGACCGAAGGTGAAGGCGGTCAGACCACTTACTCTTGCGCACTTGCTGAGTAAACTCCCTCGATCATATGCGAACGCCTCGGAGTGAGTTGCCAGTTCCAATAATAGAAACTGAGCGGAGTTTCGCTTTTTGAGAAAAGCCGAAGCGTGTTGTGGTCGTTAATTATGTGTTGACTTGAGCTCGGAACATAAGCCGTTTTCAGTTCCGCGTCTGTGATTTGAGCAGACGCGGATTTGAATGCAATTTCAAAGTGACCGTTCGAAGTCGAGTAGGCATCATGGTACGAAGCCCAAGGGCGGCCCTTTAGCTTTTGTTCTAGATTGCCCGTAGATTCGATTTGCCCAAGTAGGTTGCAGAACAGAATCGCGCCTTGAGGAAATTGCAATTCCTTCGATTCAAAATCAAATGGGTCTTTGATCCAATGAGGACGCAGTCCGGTACGCATTTCAAATAATAAGCGAGCCATTGGATCAGGCTCGATGGCGGTGATGTTATTAAATCGTTTGAGAAAATCCAGTGGAAGTGAATATCCCGCCGACGGGCCGACCAGGACCAATGATACTGTGGGCGGATTCCAAGCATTCAGAAAAGTTTTGACCGATTGCTGATGGGATCGCCAAAGCGTTCGTTCAAAGAACAGCGCGCGTGCGTGGTACACGATTCCGCCTGAGGTGCTGATCAAGGAGCGAAAGAATCCCATGGCTTTATTCTGGTAGTGCTTGAGGAAGGACTCAAGTCTTATTGTAGTATTCCTGCACAGCGCAGGTGACATCGCCACACTGCTTGTGCCTCATCCATATAACAAAAGCCCGGATCATTGCTGACCCGGGCTTTTAAATTTTGAATATTCAATAAAGTGGTTATTCCAGCTGCCTACAAGTGGCAGAGCCACTTTGTGGCAGCCTTATTCGATGACTTATTTTTTAGTAGGAAGCGCGTCTGGAAGCATCTTCTTTGCAAGCGCGGTCAGGCGACCGATTTTGCGTGAAGCGCGGGCTTTAGGAATTGAACCTTTTGAAGCGGCTTTGCTGAGGGCTTTGATCGCCATCATGTAAGCTTCTTTTGCTTTACCGAGATCTTTGGTTTGAACTGCTTCGAATGCTTTTTTTACAGCACTTTTAGTTGCCGTTTTTACTGTACTATTGCGGGCTTGTCTTTTGACCGCTTGCTTGGCGCGTTTGCCAGCTTGACGTTTATTTGCCATGAATTACTTACTCCAATACACCGATCGGATGGGACAGAATTGTACCCCTCGTTATGAACGGTTCGCTGGATAATTTATACAAAAATTCTAAGAAAGACAAGGGGTTTTGCGTGTTCTGCGCTTGATCTTTGGCACGAAGGGTTAATAGAATATGAGGATGGGTGGGGAATTCAAAACGAGATGGCAACCGTCGACGCGACTCCTGATTGGCTTCATATCATTGCTGCTGATCGGCTTAAATGCCTGTGGAACCGCTAAAAAGGCTAATCGTCATGATGCCCCTCTCTTACCCGGAATGACGGCTCAAAAGGCAAATGGGGCGCCTAAACCGGCTTCTTCGCCCATTGCAACTGAGGATGATGATCTGAGTGATGCCGAAGTCGCTGCGATCGAAAATGAACCGGTGCCAGCGGCTGTATCGAGGCAAGCAGAGTCGGCCACGCTCGAGACCGATGATTTGGACGCTCAGGGCCTGGATGACGAATCTGGAGCCGTTCCTGGGCAGAAAACCCATGATATTCCATTTGAATTTAATCGCAAAGTGGCCGCTTGGATCGAGTACTTCTCGCAAAAAGACCGAGATCGCTTTCAGCGGTTCTTGGATCGGGGAGAACCCTACCGAGAGGCAGTCGAAAACATCCTCGAAGAAAACAACGTGCCGATTGATCTCTATTATCTTGGTTTAATTGAAAGTGGCTTTAATTTCAGGGCGAAGTCGAAGGCCAAAGCAGTAGGGGTCTGGCAATTCATGAGACCAACAGGCAAGCTCTACGGCCTTTCGGTCGACCCCTATGTAGACGAACGACGCGATCCCATTCGTGCAACCGAGGCCGCAGCTTGGATGCTGAGGGATTTGCACCGAGAGTTCAAATCATGGTACCTGGCGATGGCTGCCTATAATGCAGGTGTCGGGCGAATTCGCCATGCAGTGAAAAAAGGGCGTTCGAATAATTTTTGGACCCTGGTCGAACGCAAAGTGCTACCGAAAGAAACGATGGAGTACGTGCCTAAGTTTTTAGCTGCGCGCTATATTGCAGAGAATCCCGATGTGTTTGCGTTTTACATCAACGAGGAACAAAAATATCCAGACGTGAATCTCGTAAAGGTTCCTTCTCCCGTTGGTTTTGGCACGATCGAAAAAATGTGTAGCATTCCGAGTGGAACCCTCTCTTTTGTCAATCCTCACTATTTGAAGGACTGCACCCATCCCGCCAAGAAAACGGATGAAATCTGGGTGCCTGTTCAGTATCAAAAAACAGTCGAAGATCACTATGCGCAGCTTTCGTTAAATCGGGCGGCAGTTAAGTCTGAACGCGTTAAGATCAAACCAAAAAGCGAAAAAGTTCATGTTTACGTAGTGAAGAAAGGCGATACACTAAAGACAATTGCGAAAAAACGGGGGCTGTCAGTTGCCTACTTGAATCAAGTGAATCACTTCAAGTCGGGACGCGGCGATGCCCGGCTCAGGGTAGGCCAGAAGATCAATCTTTCAGCCACGAGTTATCAACAGACGAAAACTCACCCGAGAAAGAAAAAGAGGAGATCGAAATGAAAATTCGGACGGTGCTGATAGGAGTCTTATTTGCGATTTCTCCTGTTGCTGCATTTTCGAATGATTCAGTTCCTGAGCGAACCCGCCTCGATACCAACCGCGAGGTCATTCAAACTTTTGCCCAGGTGTACATGGAGCAAAAGGATTATGCCCGCACCGAATCGCTTTTGACCGGGTACTTGCAGGAAGACAATGGCGATGGTTCGTTATGGGTGATGCTCGGGCAATCCCAAATGGCGGCCAATCATTTTGCACAAGCCTGTTATGCGTTCAAGTCGGCATCGGAAGCCTTCAAACAAAAAAATGATCAGACTTACGCCCTTTACCTTTTTGCCGATTGTTTGAATCGCGGCAACATGCAAAACGAAGCCATGAGAGTGCTGAGCGAAATTTCAAAAAGTGCTGGCGGCGTCGCCGATGTTGCCAGTAGAACTCTCGAAATGTTTCGCACGGGAGAGCTCAGGCAGGGGCAACCCTTGCCTCCGTATGTCGAATCGACTCGGGGGATGCTCAGGGTTTCTGCGGCGTTTGGGGTAGGCTATGACACCAACGTGCTACTGCTGGATGAGGTGGTGGCCGCAAATGTTCCAGCCAAAAACCGTGGCAGTCTTTTTTTGAATCCGGCCGCGCAGGTCGGGTACCTGGGTAAACTTTGGGGAAAGAACTTTGATTCCCGTTATTTGGTTTCTTTTACGGATTACACCAGTGCCGAAACCAAGAGTTTTAATTCGCTTTATCAGCGAGCGGATTTTCTTTGGGGTTCGGGCGAACAGCGTTGGGGGGTATTCGGAGAGACCCTGTTTTTGAATCGAGATCCATTTCGGTTGTACGACTGGATGGGTGGGGTGAGTTGGAATCAGCGCCGCAAACTGAGTCGAAACGAATTTTTTGATCTCGAGATTCCGATTCGCTATCAGGCGTATCCGCTCGATTCGGATGGATTAGCGGCCAACGACCGAAAGGGCGAAGGCATTCAGATTCGAGGGCGTTACCGCAATATGACTTCAGATCACACGATGATCCTGGCCCAAGTCGCGATTGATACCCAGGTTACATCAGGAAGCAATTATCGCGAAACTCAGCTTCTGCTTCCGTTCTATTGGACCTTTGAATTGCCGGGGCTGAGAAGCGTGGGGCTGGTGAACTCGGTGCAAGCTGAGGCGGATGGACAATGGTACTGGAGCTCGGACGTAAAACGTAAGGATCTAAATCTCAGGGCGGGTACGGGATTGATTCGTCGATGGGGCAAGGGGTGGAACACCACGCTCGATTACACGCACTACAAAAATTTCTCGAATGTAGATGCGGCCAAATACTCCAAGGATACTTTTTTATTGATGGTGAGTCATGATTTCTTATGAGGTGGACAATGAATAAGGTCATCAGTGCAATATTTAGTGCAGGTTTTGCTCTCAGTGCGGCAAACGCAATGGCAGGCGCAACAGTGGTTGGCCAAGTTGGGCTCGTGCAAGGCGAAGTTTATCTCAATTCAAAAGCGATTCACACGGGCGCGGCGCTGGTTGAGGGATCGGTCATCGAAACGAAAGAAGGCAAGGCCACGCTTATTCTCGGAAAAGGTTCGGTCTTTCATGTCGGACCCGATTCAAAAATGGTGGTCAATCAATATGACGTCAAGCCCTCAGAAGAAAAGGGTGAGCTTGAGCTTAAGTTTGGACGAACCCGCGCCTTGATTTTAAATCAGGGAAACGAAAAGCGCGACCTGAAGATTAAAGCGCGTGCGGCTACCATGGGGGTTCGCGGAACTGAAGTTTTTGTCGACGTTCCGAAAGATGCCAACCGTCCAGCCCAGTTTTTTACCGTTGAAGGTTCGGCAGTGGTTCAAACCGGAGCACAAACCCATACCGTTAATCAGAACCAAGGCGTGGCTTCTAGCGGAGCTCAAGGGCTGTCTTCCGGCCAGGTAAAGGACGCGATCAAATCTGCAGGAATTCAGCAAGTCAGTGTGGCTAACTCACAAACGGCAACGGCAGCTGCGCCTCCGCCCCCATCCACCCTCAGTGATTCATTTGGCGCAGGATCCATTCCTCCGATCATCCTCGATCCGCTTACTGTTGGCTCGGCATCGGTGACCATCACTCCTACTTTTCAAAGCGCAAACTAGTGGTTCTAGGGCTGCCAATTTTCTGACATTCGAAAACAATCGAGCCTCCTTAAGTTTCGGTCTATCATTTCCGAAAGGGCAATTAGGAGACTCCGCATGCTTAAGAACATTTTATTAATGAGTATTTTATCAGTGGCAATGATCGCGCTACCGAATTCACAGGCGCACGCAAAACTACCTAAAATTCTCAATTTAAAAGAGCGCAAAGAAGTGCGGAAGCTCGATAAGAACTGGGGCAAGGAAGAAGAGGAGTATACGGCTCTCTTGACCGAGTATTATTACAAACTCAATGAAGCCCATAAAAAAGGTGGAGATGTTTACAAACAGATTCCAGCAATTCGCGAGCGCCTGAAGGCCTATAATCGAAAGCGCGATGCCAACAATTACGAGTTGAATCAAGCGACCAAGAATAGAAAAGAACTGAAACGTGCCAAAAATCTTCGTAACGAAGCCCCTTATGTGGCTTTCAACAAAGACAATGAGCACAGTCGTGTCATCAAAGAAGTCGCGTTCGAACGTGCACAGAAAAAATTCAAACAGGAATTTGGTGCCCAAGGACAACGTTATATCGATGAAGGTAACTTCAAGCATTTCTACGCATTCAAGGGTGCAAATAAGAAGGATGATTTTGTCATTGATCCGGTGATCGACAATACTCCAGACTCTCCATTGAATGTAACCGGCGTTTATACTTATACGGGGTTCAGTACCGGAACGGGTGTTTATACAGGAACCGGATATGCAACTGACACGGATACCGATGTTTATACGGACACGGATACTGATACCGGAACGGGTGCTTATACAGATACAGGTTCGTCGACTGGTACAGGTTCAACTACCGGAACGGGCTCTGGCAATTCTACAGGAACGGGTTCAGGCAACTCTACCGGAACCGGTTATGCGACTGATACGGATACCGACACAGATACAGACACTTCAACTGGAACAGGCGTGAATACCGGCACGGGTTCGTCGACTGGATATTCAACTGCCACCAACACTGGTACGGCTACCGACAACAAAGCCGAGATTGTAAAATGTCAGGACGATATTTCAGCGATGGTTTACAACATCATGCTTCAAGACAAGAACGGTGCTGTGATTCCTAAATTGGTCGATCTGACGACCTTTCACATTGCTCAGCGTGTACTTGCGGCGGACAAGCATACCGTTGAAGAATTGGTGAACAAAGAAAAAGACATGATCGGAACACAGATCAAGAACATCAAGGATTCACTGAACGACGCAAATACGAATGCCATTAAAGAAAAAGTGCATGCGTTTTATGCGGCCCAAGGCGAAACTTATGATCTCAATGACATCAACGAAAAACTGACTTCTGCAAAAGGAGATTTGGGAAGTCGTTGTTATTGGCCGGCAAACGGCAAGAACCGAATCTATAACGGCTCGAATAATGGAACTCACGATACAGCATCCGCTTACGTTTTGGCGATCGCCTTGGGCGATTCACAGAATCCGGGCCAGGATGTTCCTCTCTATGCAGAAGATGCAGAGTGGGTGTGGTTCATGGGGCGCGTTCGTGATGTAGCCAAGTTCAAACAGGGTTCGGCAGAAGACAATATGCTGAACATGTCGACTCGAGTAACTCAATTACTCGGAACCATTGCCAGTGCCAAAGATCTCGATGCCAGCGTGTTGGCTGACAAGACCGAGAAATCAGAAAAAGAACTGAAGAAAGCGGTCAATTCGGCCATGGCCAAAGTGCGCTTGTCGAGTGATCCAAAGACAAAGGCTTGTTTGGATTTGATTGACAATCAGTCTTGTGTCACTTGTCGCGATAAATGGATGAGTAATCTGACCAATGTGCAGAACATTCAGGAAAAAATCCTGCTTGAAATGGCTAAAGAACAGGCTGCAAATGGAGATCTGAAGAAGATCGGCAAATTGCGCCATGGTCTTGGAAATCTCGACTTCACCCTCTCTCCATTCGCTCGCGGAGCGCAAGGCGAAGTGGATCCTGGAAGTCACAATCATCCGCTCGACCCGTGTGGTGCTCGTTCAAAATCATCCACGCATAAGAAAGTCAAAAAGCACTACTGAGCTATTTGATTCACTGATTTATTTGCAAAGTGGATCGTAGACACTGGCTGATTGACGATAGGTATTGCTACCTACGCTTTCGAGTTGCAGCTGCTTTCCCAGATTCTTACTGGTAATGTGATATTCGCGAGTCGTAACGCTATGGCATGCTCTCGATAGTTTGCGCGCCTTTTGAAATCTGACAAAAAAATCGAGTTGCTGGCTGCTCTGTCTCGCTTTGGCAGGTAGGTTGCTGATCGACTGGTCCTCGATGTTGGCAATGTAAAACCCTTCATGTTTCTGCTTCTGTTCGAACGCTTTGAATTGACGCGAGGACGTCAGTTTTTCGAAACGTGAGTATTCGGCTTGAGCAACGCTAGTGCTGGCGAGAAAGGCAATTATGAAGAGAAGGTGCTTCATCAAAGCGGGAGTCTATAGTAGTTGACCGTTAATGTCAAGATAAAAAATGGGTGTCGGACACTAATTTAATATCTAAGTTGTCGGACACCTTTTTAATGCATTTCCATCGCAGATTCGGCCGAAGCCGGCCCTTTCGGGCGCTTTAGAAAATAGAGCGGAATCAGGGCCAGGGTGAAGATCAATAAGATGTACCAGATCATCTGGGTGAAGCTCATCAGGTAGACTTGCTGATCTAACCTCAGTGAAAGGAGGCCCCGCACCCGCTCTGGAATTGCAGAAAGGTTTTTTACCCCCATCTGGCTTAACGACAGTTGGGTACCTGGGTTCAATACACTCACATGCGAGGCAAGGTCATAAGCATTTTGGTGTGTACCTCGCTCAAGCAAGGTGGCGATGAGGGCGATTCCAATGCTTCCCCCCATTTGTCTCAAAAGATTCATCAAGCCTGCGACCTGTCCGAGTTCGGCGCCGCGGAATTGCCCGAGTACCACTGCATTGATCGGAACGAACAAGAAGCCCATTCCGATTCCTCGGACGATCAAACTCCAGAAAACTTGCTGATGTCCCGTCATTGATGAGAAATGGGTCATCATCATGAGCATGCAATCAATGACCAGGATTCCGGCCAAAATTAAAAAACGTGGATCAGTTTTAACCAAGGCTTTTCCGATGAAAGGCATACTGAGCGCGGTAACCATTGCGCCCGGAATAAACATCATGCCCGTTTGGGTCGCATCAAAATGAAGCACCCGGGTCATGAAAATGGGCAATACAAATACAACTCCATAAAGCATGAAGCCCAACATGCTCATCAAAAAAGTGCCAATGCGAACCACGCTATTCTTAAAGAGGCGAAGATTGATCACGGGTTCCGCTACGGTCAGCTCCCACCAGACAAACGCAGGAAGCGAGACTGTTGCAATGATCGTACAGGCGATGATTGCTTTGGATTCGAACCAATAGTCCGCCTGACCGCGCTCGAGTACGAATTGCAAACAGCCGATGCCGGCTGCGAGTAATCCCAGGCCGACGCCATCAATCTTGCTTGCTTTTTTTGGTGTTGAATTCTTTTCGTCGTCATCACTCATGTCGTGCACCGGGCCTGTCGGCGTCAGTTTAGGTGAATGATTGGTTACATACGAATAAGCAAGAACGGCGGCAAGTAAACCGAGCGGAAGATTGATATTAAAAATCGAGCGCCAACCAAAATGATCGGTCAGATAACCTCCGAGTGTCGGGCCCAGGGTGGGGCCGATCATTACGCTCATGCCGTAAATCGCGCTTGCAGTGCCAGCGAGTTCGCGCGGAAATTGCTCCTGCAGTAGTGCTTGTGAGGTCGGAAGGAGGGCTCCGCCTGCGAGACCCTGCAAAATTCGAAACGCAATCAGAGTCGACAGGTTCGGCGCCAATCCACAGGCAACCGACGTAGCTGTAAAAACGAGAATAGCGCTGATGTAATATTTTCTGCGCCCGATCTGCGAGCCCAACCACGACGCGATCGGTAGTACGATGGCGTTTGCGATGATGTAGCCCGTGACGACCCAAGAGATATCCTCGAGTGTCGCACCCAGGTTTCCCATCATTGAAGGAATGGCCACGTTCACGATCGAACTGTCGATGATTTCGAGCAACGACGCCAATACCGCTGTTCCCATGATCAATTTTGCCTGGGGCGTGAGCTTGTATTTGGATTTATCGGCGGATGTGGTCTCTGCCATGTTTAATGTACTCGCACGGACACTTCGACCGATAGGCCGATTTTCAGCAAATCAATGTCTTCTGGTGTCAGGTCTTCGATCGAAATGCGGGCAGGAACCCGTTGCACGATCTTCGTAAAGTTTCCGGTAGCATTGTCAGGCGGCAATAGACTAAACACTGCACCAGTCGAGGGATTGAATCGTAGAATTTTTCCGTGATAGGTTTTACCGGAGATCGCATCGACACTGATACTTACTTTTTGGCCAATCTTCAGGCGATCCAAGTCGGTTTCCTTGAAGTTCGCGGTGATCACGCGGGCTTCATTGCTGACGAAGCCAATCAAAGGAGTTCCGGGATTGGCGAGCATTCCGACCTCAGCTGCCTTTTTGGCAATGATGCCGTCACTCGGGGCACGGAGGGCTGTGTCGTTTAGGCCGTTTTGACTGATTTGAACCTGGGCCTCGAGTCCTTTTACTTTCTTCGAAAGTTCCTGAAAGGTTGCGTAAGCAGAGTCGCGTTGCTGCAAAGATACGGCGCCTTGATCGTAAAGGTTCTGAATTCGTTTGTAATTCGTTTCTGCATCATGAAGGCGTGCCTGAACTGATCCGAATTCGCTTTCACTTTGATGCGTCAGGCTTCGATAATCTTTTGAATCGATTTCGACCAGGATGTCGCCCGCTTTGACCGATTGGCCTTCTTCGACATTCACTTTTGCGACGAAGCCCGAGATTCGCGAAGTCAGAAGCGCAGTATTGCCGTCGACCTGGGCATTGTCTGTGCTGACGAAAAAGATATTATCGAAAATCATATAGAGTGCGATCCCGCCGATGAGGGCACCGATGGCGATAAAAGCGCGTTTTTTCTTATTCATAATTTTTCTCCGGTTGTCTCTGAAATCTTTTCACCCAGCGCAAGCTCGAGTTTGCTTTTGGCTTCTACGCAGTCCATTTGTGAAGTCACTACACCGGCTCGTGCCCGGAATAAATCCAGTTCGGCATCAATAACGTCGGTGGTAGTTCTGACTCCGGCCTTAAAGCCAGCATTCGCGAGGCGCACGGTCTCTGTGGCGCGTTCGAGATCGGCTTTTTTGGCAATATAAAGGGTGGCGCTGTAGAGGTAGCGCTTTTTCCAAAATGCAAAGTCAACCGGAGCTTGCAAGTTTGCCTGATTGAGTGACTTTTGATTCTGAATCGATTTATACGTTTCTTGTTTGGCTTGCGCGAAACTTGCGGGCGCGAAGATATCCCAGGAGACGTAGAGTCCAAGCGTCCAACTTGCCCGGTATTTTTGCCAGTCATTGATCGCTTCGGTTTGATTGTTGTACATGGTGTAATCTCCGGCGAGCGAAACTTTAGGAATCCAATAGCGATTGTTCGCAGATTGACCGAGATCGGAAGCATAAACTTGATCCTGAAGCGATTCGAGATCGAGGCGATGATGGGTCTGCGAACGGAATTCGAGCTTGCGAATCAGTTCGGGGCGGGGAGTTTCGAGTTCTCCGTTTGCGGTGTCAGCGGGCTCTGGATTTCCGAGAACCTGTCCGAGGCGTTCTTGCATGAGTTGAATATTGTCTTGGGACTGTAAATATTCGGCCTGTGCTTCACTGAGTTGGGCTTCTACTCGAAGGACGTCGTAGGTGGTTGCAACGCCGCCGCCTTTCAGTGCTTTGACTTGGTCGAGGTGATTCTGAATGGTTTTTAGATTTTCGTCTGCCACATTCGCCAGCTTTTTTGCCGCCACTTCGTGCTCAAATGCGAGGGTCACTTCTTCTTCGAGTTGAAAGCGGGTCCAGTTATAATTTGCATCGGCCGCACGGCTTAAATAACTCGTGCTGCGAAAGCGATCGACGTTCGCCAGTCCATCAAAGAGCAGCCATTTTGCTTGCAATGTTCCTGCGCTGAGCGGGGCGAGTAGGGTAAAGGTAGAAGTAGGAAACGTAATTTCCTGAAAACGGTAAATCAAATCGTGGCTACCGACGACGCTGAGTGCCGGCAAAAAGGTCGAAAATCCTTCGACTCGCTTCCAGTGCATTTCGCTTTGCTGGGCTTCTGCCTTCTGCAGGGCAGGAGAGCTTTGGGATGCAGTCGAAATCGCCTGATCTAGGGTGTAGGTGGGCAGAGCCATTGCAGAAAAGGGGAGTATTTCGAAGAGTGCTGCTAATGCAAAAAAACGTATGGTCATATATTGTATACTGCTATACAATATAGAAGTATGCAAGGCCGAATGACCATTCGATTTATACCAAAGCGAGAGAAGCTCGAAAAGCTCGAGCGCGAATACCCTGACTTTAAGCCTCACTACGGCGAGGCGATTCAAGCTCTGTTTCAACTTTCGACCGACCTCGAAAAGGCGATCGACCAGTTTCATTTAAAGAATGGGTGCTCGCGCGCCCGGTATCTGATTCTGCTCGTACTCATGCATGAAGAAGGCAATCGACTGACGCCGCACGAGATCGCCCAGAAGCTGAATGTTACTCGTGGCAATATGACCGGTTTGATCGATTGTTTGAAGAAGGACGGCTTGGTCAAAAAGCTCGAAGATAAGACGGACCGGCGCAAGGTCTGGATCGAAATGACCCCTAAGGCCGACCAATACCTGAAGAAAATGTTTCCCAAGTATTTTAAGAGACTGGCAAAATTCATGTCAGTGATTTCAAAAGACGAACTCGAGTCACTGATCCGTATTTCGAGAAAACTGAACAGTGCCATCCCTGCATTCGGCGATTCCGAATAATTTGATATTAAAAGAAACAGAAGTGCTGTAAATGTTTCGTTAATGGAAATATTCGAACTTCGTTATTTTTTAGGGGTTGCAGAGTTTCAAAACATCCATCGGGCGTCCGAAAAAATGCGGATCTCGCCCGCGTCCCTGAGTAAAGCCATCAGTCGACTCGAGGATGAGCTCGCGGTAAAACTGTTCAGCAGGCAAGGAAGAAATATCCGCCTGACGGATCACGGACTCTTGTTGCAGCGAAGGGCTTCCGACATCATCAGGCTCGAAGAGAGTGCTCGAACCGAAGTGGGGGGGCATCAGGGCACCATTCATGTGGTCATTGCGGGGGCTGAAACCCTGCTTTCAAAAATGGGGGTGGCTCTTTCGGCCTCAATTCAGGAAAAATTCGCACAAGCTATTTTCGAATTTCATCCGACCGCTGATGAGTTGGCACTCGAGCAGGTCATACGGGGTGATGCCCATCTGGCGATTGTTACCAGTGAAGTGCCGAAGCAAAAGGAATTGGCGTCGAAATTATTGGGCGAAAGCAAGTTTCAGACATTTGTGGGCAAAGGGCATCCCCTTTATGCCAGGGCGAAGTCAAAGAAGCCGATTCACGTATCAGAACTTCTTCAGTATTCATTTGTCAGTCCGAGTAGTCCACTTCTCGGAAAGGTGGGGCTCAAGCAATCACTCGACGGCTGGCGCGATGATCAGTTTCAGCGAAAAGTCGGTTACTTAACTTCTAGCTTAAAAATGCTCGAAGAGTATGTCGTCAGCGGCCGGGCTGTTGCGTACTTGCCCGATTACTTCTGCGAAAATCTGAGTCTCGAAGTCATCACGGTCGAGGGGTGTCCTTACTCGTGCTCGCAAAAAGTCCGAGTCGTGGCACGAAACCCGAAAGAAACGGGTTGGCTGAACCAGATCTTTTAACGCTCGATCACCTACGGATGGTCGAGATTATGGCCGGCCACACCTTCGCGAATCAGCTGTACGTCTTTTACTCCGTGAAACTCGAGGTCAACCCGGCGGTTTTTTGCGTAGGCCTTTTCATTATGATGACGATCGATCGGATGGCGTTTTCCGTAACCTACGGATTTGATCTTCGAAATCGGCACGCCGCCTTCTAACAGTAATTGGCGAACGGCGTGGGCGCGTTCTTTAGAAAGCTTGTCGTTATAGGCATGGGTTCCGCGTTCGTCGGTATTGCCCTGAACCGTGAGTTGACGCCAGAGGTCCTTGTGGGTACCGAGAAAACGTCCGATTTCACGAAGACGGTCGCCATGAAATTTTGGCAATCGTGCGGTGTCGAATTCAAATGGTACTGAGCTTACGTCGAGTGAAATGACGAGCTTTTCCTGGGCCTTTGGCGGCGCAGGAACCGGAGTCGGAGTCGCTTCTGGAGTAGGTGCAGGAGTGGCTGCTGGAGTTGGCTCAGGGGTTGGAACCGGAGTAGGTTCAGGAGTCGGCGCAGGTTTTTTGTCGAAAGGAGCAAAGCGAACTCCTGCAATGATGCGATAGTTTTGACCGCTACCACTCGTAATTTTTCCAAGTGAGCCACCCAACGTCAGGATAAAGTTTTCGGCTGCAGCACAGCGAGCGCCTAAATAGAGATCGCTTGGATTTTGTTCTTGATCGGTCGGCATGAAGACGGTGCCTGAGAACTCGAGATTGGCTCCCCAGGTCTCATTGAACTTCAAAAACGAACCGAGGCTGTAAGGAATGCGGTTGCGGTTGTCGATCAGGGTCAAGGTGTTCGGGTCGTTGAACTGCGCATTTTGCGCGTAACCATAACCGATGTTTGCTGCGAGTTGCAGGGTCTCTGAAAGCTTTTGTTCAATGGCGAGTCTCAGAGCAAAATAAGCAGTCGAGTCGGATACGAAGAACGCTTCACTGCCTGTGCCAAAGTGAATTTCCGGAACGAGGGCTACTGAAGTATCGCTCTCATCCGGTGTGACCCGGATCTTGGCCAGAATTTTGATGTCGCCTAACTGGGTAGAGCTGCCCGAAGGGTAGGTGGTGCCCGAGTTCGAAGTAAAGCTCACTTGATGAATTGGCGCGCCGACGAACAATCCGATTTTTTTACTGAGTTTAAAACCCGCCATCAGATCAAACGTCTGAAGCGAATTGATAATGGTATAGCGACGGGTATTGGTGCCTTGTGTGAGTGCAATCAATGCATCATTGACGTAGTTGTAATTTGCACCCACGTAAAAGTTCGAATATTGAGGCCAAGGCGTGTTAAATCCATCCTCAGTAAACACATAGTGCTCTGATACAGATGGATTAAACGATTGGGTATTGATGCCCTCAGCAAATGCTGACGGTGAAAACGCGATTGTTGCAAATGCAGCAATCAGTAACGAGTAACGGTTCATTGTGATGTCCAGATTCCTTCGAAGCTTTTATTCAGTGTTTCTACAGTGTTGAATTTCTCGAGACCGGTCAGGGTCGGAACGAGATTGATGTCGATGTCGACGCGACGATCTTTCGGGCATGCGTCTCCGTTACAATCCGAATCGGATTTTTCTGGCGCCCCTTCGCCACGGCACTCCTGAATCAGAGTTGCCTGAACACCATGATTGATCAGGATTCCGCGAACCGCTTTAGCTCGTCTCAGTGACAAGTTCAAATTGTATGCTTTGGTACCTTGCTTATCACAGTGACCAATGATTGAGATTTTCGCGATTGATTTTTGATACGTATTCAAGAGGTCAGCGATGCGACCAATCTTAACCGTGCTGACTTTGTTAGGAGTCGGAACGTCGGTATCAAATCCCAACTGGGTGTTGCCAATTTTTACTGTTTCGAGTTTAAAGCGAGCATCAAACAAAACGATGACGTTGTTCGTTTGTTTTCCGGCCGCGCCATCAGCGCCTTTAGGACCCATGATGTTCATATAAGGAACCCAAGTGCCGTCCGCTTCTTTCTTATAAACATCACCATTCAGTTGGTTGATGTAGAAATCGCCAGGGCGGCCGAGTCCGGCTGCTGGCTGCTTGTCTTTTCCAGGCCAGATTATCGTGCCGTCATGCCCATTGGTACCGTCGGTACCATCTTTGCCTTGCGGGCCTTTGATGTTCATCAAGAATTCGAGGGTACCGTTAGGTAATTTGGTAAAGAGATCGCCGGAAGGAGCATCCAAGAAAAGTCCATCGATTGGAGTCGCTTTAGCGGCAGCTGAATCCTTGCCTGAGCCGGTGTGAATGATCACATCAGAGCCTTTTTCGCCCTTTGCACCACGATCGCCTTTGTCACCCTTGTCGCCTTTCAGGTAGGCGACTGGACGCCAGCTGCCATCAGACAATTTCTTATAGAGGTCGGCGGTTAAGCTGTTAAAAAAGACATCGCCGATTTCGCCATCGGTGGCCTGAGGTCCACGAGCTTCAGTCAAGAAACGGTTGCCATCAAAGCCATCGCCTTGAAAATGAATACAGATGAGGCGTTTGATCGTGCCGTCAGCAAGGCGGGTAAAGAGTCCGCCCGTAGTAGTGTTCAAATAGAGATCACCGATTTGCAGTGTCTGTGCAGTCGGATTGTCGGTTCCGAAACCGAAATGACTTGCATCGCCTTTTTCGCCACGATCACCTTTGGTGCCTTTGATGTTTCCTTGCGGCTCCCAGCCTTTTCCTGTTTTCTTCTGATAAATGTCGCCAGTCAGGGTGTTCAGATACATGTCACCGATTTGGCCAACGAGTGCATCGGGCTCGGTTTTACCCATGAGAATTTTCGAGCCGTCGGCGCCGTCTTTACCAGGAGCTACGCTTGGAGAAGCAGTGACACCATTTGGACTTTTTTGCTGGGGTGGCTTTCCGCCGGTACCGGAAGGATCGCCTTGAACGTTAGAGTTTGTGCTATCGGGTACAGATACATGCATGCTTTTTCCACATCCAGTGAACAGAAGGGTAGCGAGTAAACAAGCGCGAAAAGCTCCCGCGAGAGAGTGGAATCGAATAGAATTTTGCATGCCGACATTGTACAATGCCGACAATTCAGGTCAAGATAAAATCTTTAAATTTAGGCTTAAAACAAGCGTTTATTCATTACTATCAGTTGATATCAAGCAAAAGGATTGAGAGGTTCAAGCCCCTCAATGGAAGGTGCATCGTGCTCTTCTTATATTTTGACGCACGAATTGAATCCCCTTACGATCTCGTTCCATGAAGATTTTTTTTCTGATCGCATTGGCTATGGTGAGTGCAACCTCTCGCGCCCAAGAGCCGAACCGCGCCGAAGCTCGAGAGTATTTTAAAATTGCCCCTCAAGTGTCTGATCTGAGCAATACGCCTTGCTTGACGGGTTCCCGCTCCGAGAGGCGAGAACTAGCCATTCAAGCACTTCAGGCCATAACGGATGAAGAGATTGGCACTGTGCTTGGCAAGAAGCTGACCGAGCTCAGCATCAAGGCGATACCGGGCGAAACTAAAAAGCCCGATGCTTACAAAGCCATTCAGACAGCCATTAGTAACGTCAAAACCGGATGTTTGTTTTCGCTGAAAGCTCGCTTCGAAACGGTCGAAGATGCGATCGATGCGATGTCAGAGCATGCCTTTCTGGTAAATCAAACCCAGAACACCTTACCGATTTGGCTGAGACCTTGGTTCAAAGCAGTGCTCGAAGGAACCGATGATAGTACTCGTTACTATCTGATCGAGACTCGCCCAGAAGGCTTTTATTTTCGCTCATGCACGAAGCTTGAAGGCGAAAAAGCGAAGTGCGTTCCTTTCGGCAACAAGTACGTCAGCGTACCGGTCAATGATCTGATGCATGCGGGAAGCGGTGTGGGGCACGTGTTGTTAGCCACTCTCAAATCGATTGGAGCTTTGACTGTGGTTGCGACCACTCATTTTTCGATTGGGTATTTCATTCCGAATATTTCGAGCATCATTTCGAATGTGCTGAATCCGAAACCGCTTGAAGCCATTCAGAATGATCACCGAATTTCTAAAACCATGCGCAAGATGATCGAAATCATGAAAACCAGCCCTGATATCGAGAACAAAAGATTTGTCGACACGAAGATTGTTCCGTATCCGTTTGATCAGATCGGACTTTCAATCAAGCATTTGCAAGCTCAATCGTTCAAGAAAATGTGCCGTAAATATGATCGTGAATTTAAACGGAGTCCAAACAATCCGAGTCTCAGAAACTCGCCTTGCTATAAGGTAGAGATCGGCCTGCAGCACGATGTAAGCGAGCATTACGACCAATTCATTCCTAACGATGAACCGTACTTGCAGCAGACAAAATAAATGGACGCTACCTTTGACAGAATTTTAAATGGGCAAGAGCCCGAGCGGGTGATTTTCGAGAGCGATCGGTTGATTGCATTCGTCGACGATCAGCCCCTAGTCATGGGGCATGTCTTGGTCATTCCGAAGCAGCGACAGGATTATATTTTTGATCTGCCTGACCAGGAGCTCAGCGAGTTTCTGGTGCTGGCCAAGCCGATTGCGGCTGCGATCAAGAAAGTGATTCCTTGCGAGAAAGTGGGCATCGCATGTATCGGCTTAGTGACTCGTTACGCGCACTTGCATTTGGTGCCGATTTCCTCTGCGGATGATTTGAATTTTACCCGCAAACGATTGAAGCCTTCTGCTTCAGAGTTGACGGCTATTGCAAATCAGATTCGCACGGCACTCTGACTATTTGCCTTCGTTCTTTGCCCGTTGTCGTTTCCAGTAATCCTGGGGCATTCCCGGTGTCTCGAGGTGGAACTCCATGTCATTGACGATGTGAAAAAATTCTGAAGCATTACTAAAGTGAGAATCCGCAATCGTACCCGAAGTTTCGCTTTCCCAATGAATCGAATGATACGCGTCGAGGGTACGTTCTTGTGCCTGAATCAATTCAATGGCCATTTCGGTTTGATCCATTCCATAACCTATGCTTTCGATGATAATTCGCATTTGCAGGATGGTGTTTTGGGCGTTTACTTCCATTGCTTGTCTCAGGTGTTCTTTACCCCATTTTTCGGTCCGTAGTCGCTGGGCCGATATTTTCATCACGCCGCCGGTGGGTCCTAGCGTGGCTTGTGCGCCCCGATCGGCGAGGGTCAGAAATTTTGCAGGCAGGGTTTCAGGAAAAGGGTAATCGCCTAAAAGATTTGCATCATGGGCGATTTGGTTCCAATACACCTGGCGCAAACCTGATCCGTCATTGTGTCCTAGAATATTTCTGATCAGTGAGCCGGTGGTGCGCGGATCAATTCCAAGACTTTCTCCGATATATTCGATATAAACAGCCGAACTGATTTCATGCAGGGCAACCCGTCCGATCAGATACGGGTCGTGGCCTGTTTGTTCCGCCTGTTTCGCCACATCGAGTACGATTTTTGATGGAAAGGTTTTTCCGAGATCGTGTGCGGAATCGCTCGTAACAAAATATTGAATGAGATGATCGAGTTCGCTTGGGGTCAGGGTCGGATCAATCGCGAGAAGGGTTTTACGTATTGAATTTTGATAGCGTTTGGTCGTCGCAATGACTTCTTTGACGTGAGGGCCGTTTTTGACGGCATACGGATCGGCGCTCAGATACTCATTAAAGAAATTTGCCGTCTCTCTGTCCTGAGGCGTGCTATTGGGTTGAATACCATCCACAAATTCCTGCATCTGTTCGTAGATTAAAATCTGATGGGTAATGCAGTAGTCTTCGACTTTTTTCAAATCTTTAACCGTGGTCGAATTCAGGATCTGTCGAATGTGGGCTTTGGGAGTGCTCGATGCCGCCTCCATACCTCGCATGTGTTCATAAGCTTTTTGAGTAAATGATTTGAGGTCGAGGGTGGCAATCTTTTCGAGCTCCGAACGAAAGCGGGTAGAGAGATTGGTGCAAACGGTGTCGGCCGACGCTTGCGGCACGAGCGAAGGCGCAATCGAAAGAGTGCAGACGATTTGGAGTGTAATCAGAAGGGTGCGAATCAAAGATTTTTCGAAGAGTGATACCTTAACGATATGAACCTCGAGCCTGTTCCCATCCTGGCAATTACCACGAGGGGGCGCGTAGATTAGCGTGTTTGACTGAAAAAGTCCAACACTCAGAGAACAGAATTTACTTTAATTTCAACTATTAACGTTTAAAAAGATGGCCTGATCTCTAAAACATAACGGAATTAATCAGTTAATGTGCTAAGGTTTTTTGCAAAGGAATTACTGCATGAAATTAGAAAAGACTTGGATCGCTCTTTCGTTATTGGCCTGTTGTTTAAATGTGGGTAGTGCCCACGCTCAAATCACAAAACCAAAATTTCCGTGGTACCAAGAGAATTGGACGACCTTGATCAGCAAGATGAGTGAGTATGCACCTGGCGGAAAAAAAATACGATCCCGCCAGAAATTCTCCTGTTTCTAATAGACCAGTGGTGACACTGGATTGGGATAATACGGTACTTAAAAACGATGCGGGTGATGCTTTCTTTTATTATTTGGTGGCGAACAGCTTGATCAAAAGTCCAGAGAATTGGAATCAAACCAGTGAATACCTTACTGCTGACGCGATTAAGGAATTGAATGAAAAATGCAGAAATGAAAAGAGCGGTACAGTTCTTAAGACTTCTGAAAACCAGTCTTGCGCGGATTTGATCCTTTCTATTTATGATGACAAGAAGCTTACGTCTGGAAAAGAAGCATGGGCAAAGAGCAATAATGCCGATCGAATCGAACCTGCTTATGCGTGGGTTGCCCAATTAACCGCTGGTTATAAGAAGAAAGAGATTCGAAAATTTGCAAAAGCAGCAATGCTTTTTAATTCCACTCATACTAAGGGCGCGAAACAAAAGATTGGAAGCAAGGAATACACTGCCTGGGTTCGTGTTTATGATCAAATGATTGAGATGGTATCAGCCCTTCAGAGTATGGAGTTTGATGTGTGGGTAGTGACAGCTTCACCTCAACTGGTCGTTGAAGCCTATTCCGAAATCATCGGCATTCCAACTGATCGAATCATCGGAATTCGGTCTACCCAAAATAAGGGCCGGGCAACTTACGGCCTCGAAGGCTGTGGTGGCTATGAAAACGGAAATCAAAGCATCATTACCTATCGACAAGGAAAGCGCTGTTGGATCAACAAAGAGATTTTTCAATACACCAATAAATTATGGCAAATGGAAAAGCCAAGTCCGATCATTCTGGCAGCCGGTGATTCTGATACCGATGTATTTTTTGTAAAAGATGCTCAAGTGCATTTAGTCATCAATCGAAATAAGACAGAGCTCATGTGTAATGCTTACGCCAATCAGGATGGAAATTGGATCATCAATCCAATGTTCATTGATCCGAAGAAGCAAAAGAAGCCTGAAGCCGAAGGTCAACCCGCCTATTCTTGCAAGAAGTACAATCTTCCGGACGTGGCGATCGACACTGTATTTTAAGGCCGATTCATCGACGTTTCCACCAACCGGCAAAGCTGAGTCTGACCTGGTGGGTGAGTAATACTTCGTGTAAGACTGACGCGCTCAAAAAACAAATGAGTCGCCCGGCAATGGGGGCGATGTCGGTCTGAGTTGCCGGATTGCCTTGGCCATGGATGCGGAGTTCGCCTCCGTCACCGGTGTGCCAATCGGGGTTAAAGTAAAGAACCATAGAGAGGGTACGTTGATCACTGCTGGCGAAACGATCGAGGTGGCGATGATAGAATCCGTCGACGGGGTAGCGCGAGTAGTGTCCATCAAGGTTCCAGAGCCCGAGAAAGAGCTCTTCATTGATGCGGGTTTTCAGAGCTTCCAGGCGATCCCAAAAAACGTGTTGGCTGAGTGTCAGCGCGAGTGGGTCGAGCCAATAGGTTTCGTCACTTCGTATACCGCCCGAGAGATTCCGTTCGCCAGACTGGTTTCCTGTGCCCGCACGTGAAAATGCCCCCTCATCGTAGAGCTTTTGATAGTCGAGTGAGATGCTCGCAACCTCGTCTGGCGACAGAAAATCATCCCAAACAAAATAACTTTGGGAGTTCAGGTCGCCAAGAGCGGTTTCTAACGTCATAAGTACTACATTCTGAAGGTACCGAAACGGGTCTCTTCGATCGGAGCATTGAGGGCGGTATTCAGAGCAAGAGACAAATAAGCGCGCGACTTCCATGGAACAAGAATGCCGTCGTCCCAAAGCCTTGCGCTCGAAAAGTAAGGTGAGCCTTCGCGCTCGTACTGATCGCGAATCGGTTGTTGAATTGCATGAATCTCGGCATCGGTCAGCTTTTTACCCTGAGCGAGGAGTTGTTCGATTTTGACTTGCGAAAGTACGCCTGCCGCTTGTTCGCCGCCCATGACGCTGATTCTCGAGTTCGGCCACATAAAGAGAAAGCGGGGCGAGAACGCGCGACCACACATGCCGTAATTTCCGGCACCGAAACTTCCGCCGACCACGAGAGTAATCTTCGGAACTTTGGCAGTAGAAACAGCAGTGACGAGCTTTGCGCCGTCTTTGGCGATTCCGCCGTGCTCGTACTTCTTGCCGACCATAAAGCCGGTGATGTTTTGCAAGAAAAGTAATGGAATTTTGCGTTGCGCACAGAGTTCGATGAAGTGCGCGCCTTTAAGCGAACTTTCCGAGAACAGGATTCCGTTGTTGGCAATGATGCCGACCGGAATTCCGTGCAAATGTGCAAAGCCGGTCACCAGGGTGTTGCCATACAATGGTTTAAACTCATGAAAACGTGAGCCATCGACCAAGCGGGCAATGATTTCGCGCACATCAAATGGTTGGCGTAAGTCTTTTGGCAAAATTCCGGCAATCTCTCGTGGGTCGTACAAAGGCTCTTCGGATGCGATGCGATCGATGTTCCAAAGCGGTGTGCGGTTTAAATGGCTGATGGCTTCGCGAGCGAGCTCTAGGGCGTGCTCGTCATTTTCGGCCAAATAATCGGCGACACCCGAGATACGCGAGTGTGTATCGCCTCCCCCCAGTTCTTCGGCGGTAACGATTTCGCCGGTTGCGGCTTTTACCAGCGGCGGGCCGCCTAGAAAAATGGTACCCTGATTTTTAACAATGATGGTTTGTTCGCTCATCGCCGGCACGTAAGCTCCGCCCGCAGTGCAGGAACCCATCACGACTGCAATTTGTGGAATGCCTGCGGCCGAAAGATTGGCCTGATTATAAAAAATACGACCGAAGTGTTCGCGATCCGGGAAAACTTCAGATTGCATCGGTAAGAACGCTCCGCCCGAATCGACGAGGTACACGCAAGGAAGGTTGTTCTCGCGGGCGACTTCTTGTGCGCGCAAATGTTTCTTAACAGTCATCGGAAAATAAGTGCCACCCTTAACGGTCGCATCATTTGCAACAATCAATACTTCGCGGCCGTTTACCAGACCCACGCCGGTCACTAATCCCGCTCCTGGTGCTGCGCCTTCATACATGTCGTTTGCAGCGAGGGGCGAAAGCTCTAAAAAGGGAGTTCCTGGGTCGATCAGTTTTTCGACGCGATCGCGGACAAAGAGTTTGCCGCGTGCTTCGTGCTTGGCCTTAAGCTCGGCGCCACCGCCTAAACGGTTTTTGGCTAATCGTTCTTCGAGTTTCTTGGTTTCATCCAGATGAAAGGCTTCGTTCGCTTTAAAATCCGCGCTTTGGGTAGAAATCTGCGACTGTAGTACCGACATGTTGTGTGCTCCTGTTCAGGGGGTCTTACACAGATCGTACCAGCTCAAAAACACGAATTCTACGCGTTTTTTCGAGCCGGATTTCGGGGCGGGAAGAGCTTTCTTCGACATCGTATTCGAATTCGTGGCGATGAAAGCCCAGAGTTTCGAATTCTTCGAGCGCGCGACCGAGGTAGGCCCGGCCCGGATCAGAGAGGTAAATCGTTCCCTCGGGTTTTACCAGTCGGGCCAAGGCGCGTACGAGATCTGCCGGATGACGGCTTTCGTAAAGAACGTCGCTGGCCAGAACGAAGTCGTACGAACCTGGAACGAGAGTGGCGGGATGCGGGTCAAACTGGGTCCAATCCCAGGTCAGATACTCGATCGAAGCTTGATTGAGGGCAGCATTCTCGGCGACCCAGGCTTCGACATCGGGATGAAAGTCGCTAGCTTGCATCCAGGCACCAATTCGCGCTGCGACGATTGCCGGCAGGGCAAGTCCACAGCCAATTTCGATTCCGCGTTTCTTGGTGAACTGGGTTTTTCGCTCGCTCATAAATGTCGAAAGCGCGCGAGCGGAGGGCCAGATGACGCCGAAATACGGACAAAGATTCAGCAGCTTCTCTTCTTCAGCCGGCGATTCGGGTGCATAGAGTTCGCAAATCTCTTCGAGAGCCTTATCTAGGTCTTTCAGTGCGGCCAAATGAATCGGAAAAGTACCGATCTTCTCGATCGTCTTCATCTTTTCGTATGGAATGAGTGGGGTGCTGAGCGGTTTCATTTCGCGGGCTTCGAGCTAATCCATTCTGACGCCCGTGCCAGTCCGTATTGGGTCCACGAAACTGCCGGAAAAATGTTCTTCGAATAGTCGCCGTGATAGGCCGAATAAGCACCTGCCACCAAATCGACGACGATGAAAATCTCGATTCCATTGACGACGCGACGGAACGTACGAATGCGGTCCATCTTCTTCGCTAACGCGATGATTTTGGGCGTACGGACAGCATCGTTTACCGCGAGTTTAAAGCCATTGCGATAGGGTTGAATCTCTTCGATCAAGATCTTTTGCTTGGCTGTCTCGAGTTGGTCTCTGAGTTGGTTAATTTCATTTTGAAAATTGCCGACTACCTTCTTGTTGTTAACCAGGACGTCGCGGTATTCTTGAAGCTTTTTGGCGTAACGCTTGAGTTTGGTCGTTTCAGTCTTGATCAATAGCTCGTCTGCGGTAAGCTCGCCCGGCTTTTTGGTCGCTCGGTTAAAGATGACGTGAAAGATATCATATTTACTTTGATTCTCGAGTTTTCGAACCAAGGCGAGTTGGCTGTTATAAGTTTGCTCTGCCACTTTGACGTTTAAAATCGCATCAGCATAAGCATCAGAAAACACCTTCTGGGCATCGAGTTTGGATTGGATTTCATCGACCAAAAGTTGATTGGGCAAAAGGGGGAAAAGGTCTTTTTCGTAGTTCTGGGCCATGTAAGCAAGCGAAGTTTCGGCAGGAATCAGATTGAATTTCTTTGATTTGACTCCTTTTTCGATTCCATAAATCAGAGCAAGCTTCACCCACGTTGCATTTGCCTGATCAGCATGGGACTGAAATCGGTTAATGCCCATGTCGGTGTCGTTATCGAAATAGTCTGAAAAATTTACGCTTTTAGTGTCGCTGTCGAAGCGATCGGCGTTTTGTTGTGCCTGTGCAGCTGTGGCGACTGAAAATATGGCTAAGGCCAAGAGAAGTTTGATTGTACGATTAGTCATGGCTTACCACCTTTTCGAGGAGTTTGTTCCAACCGTAGTGGGTCAGGGTGATTAAAGGAAAAATATTATGTGCGTATTCGCCCCGAAGCACGGTGACCGTATGAACCGTAAAATCGATCACGAATAGGCATTCGATGCCGCGAACCCAGCGTTTGCCCACACGTAGTTTTTCGAATTTCGTAAGAAGATTGTTGATGGCCTCTTTCTCATTCGCCACTTCTGTAGTTACGAAGCGCTTGGCCGGAAACACCTTCTCGAGCAAGTAGGATTGCTTTGCATTCTCGAATTTCATTTTGAATTGTTCGAGGTCGTTCCTGGCCTGATTGAGCTGACTTGACTTCACTGTCACCAGTCGATTGCTTTGTTTGACGTTATTAGACCACCGATTGTAATCCGTGTTCAGCGCACGATCTTTGGTCATTGCTTCAATTCGCTTCGGACTGGAGTTCTGAAGTTCGGTGGCTTTTGCTTGGGCGGTGTTCAGTTCCTGATTAAGATTCGATATTTTGCTTTCTGTCTCGGTGACTTTACGTGCGAATTCCTGATCTGAAGGAATCAAGAGCGGGGTAATGTCAGCAGAATAGCGCTCGGCAAGATAGGCAACCGTTTGCTTAGAGGTATAGTCTCCGAATATTTTCTCGACTGCGAGAATGCCGACCCCATCGGTAAACATGCCGATATCGATTTCGCCTAGCTTGACGAATTGGCCTGTAGTTGGTGTACCGTCATCGTACATGCTTTCACTCTGAAAATAAGTGTGGTAATCGACTTTGCTTTTTTCGTGGTCGAACCGTGCGGCATTCGTTTGCTGCGCAGAAGTCTGTCCCCAAGAGGCGCTGCTGCAAAAAAGGGTGATGAGTAAGATAGCGATTTTCATCATGGCTCCAATAGCCCACCCTGATAATCTTCAGGCAAATGCCCTGCAGGATCTCCTATATTCGGATACTCCGGAGCATCAGGAACATTTTTCGGGTAATAAGGTTCAAAGAATTGGGACTTTCCTTTACCGAAAGCCTTGTCCCATGCAAATTGAGTGAAGGCAATGGTCGGAAAAAAGTTTTTGGCATAATGGCCGTTGATCACACCGATGGTGTGGGCGACTAAGTCTGCGACCACGATAATCTGAATTCCTCGCACGACGGTTTTACCAAAGCGAAGTTTTTTGATTTTGCTAAATAAAGAAGTGTAAGCGAGCCTTTCTTTTTCAGTTTCAGCAACCCCGACAATACCCTTCGGAAAAACTTTTTCGATCAATACGATCTTTTTGGCATTCTCGAATTGAAGCTCTAAGGTGTTTAATTCATTCTGTAGTTTGCCAACCATATCTTTCTTGGTAATGAGTTCGGAGTTGAGTTTGAGAAGGTCGCTTTTGTGCTGATTAAGTGCATTGATGTCGTCCTGAACCTTCAGTCCGAGATAGCTGTTCATTTCGACTTCATAGCGTGCATCCGGAATTGTTTTTCGATAAGCTTTCTCGGTTGCGATGATTTTGGTCTCGATCGCGCTTTTCTCAGCGCTCGCTTTTTGAAGTTCATTTTCTTTGTCTGTGATTTTTTTGACTATTGCTTTATCGCTGATCCACGGTGCAAGTTCGTTTGAATAACGTTTTGCCAGATAGTCGGTATATTCTGCGCGATTAGGTCCGAAAAACATTTCGCCATAGGTCCAGGTGGCACCGAGCAATAATGCATCTACTAAAGTTGCGGTGGTAATATCCCCGAGCTTTTCAGAGCCGAAGAGTTTAGGGGTGAGTTCCGGCGGGGTCTTCTCGTAATAATCCGAAAGTTTTACCTTGTTTTTTTCCTGGCCAAAGCGATTGGCGTTCGACGGTTTGGTTTGGGCAAAAGTACTGGTTGCCATTGCAAAGAAGATCACACTTAAAACAGCAGTTTTCATGATGAAGGCACTTTAAAAGATCTGATAATATGCGTCAATATAATTACATAGCAAAAATATCAAGTACTCCAATTGCTCCAGGTTTTAATTCAATAACTTTTGTTGAGTCGTAGCCCCGGACGGTCGAAGAGCAAACGATGAGGTTTGTGCCGGGTTTTGTCATGATCGCGATTTTTGCTCATTCACTTGGGTCTGCGCATGCAGAGCCCAACCTCTTTAATTGTTATCTCGATGTAGTCAAAAAAGCGGTGTCGGAACGTTATCAAAAGACGAGTTTTAAGTTTTCTCGAAACTTCATCAAGGACCAAGTGCCGGTCGAGGCCGCAGTCGACGAAGAAGCTCAAGCTGAAAAGTACCTATTGGGGATGGTGCGCGAATATCGCAAGTCAGACAAGAAATGGTATCGGCGCATCCGAAGCGATCTTTTTAATTATCACTTTCGCGAAATTACCGAAACTTTCGGCGACAAGAAACTCGACCTGACCATCGTTAAAGGAAGTCGAGAACTCGTTGATCAGGCGATCAAAAAAATCGAGAAAAAGGTTCTTAAAAAAGGAAAGGTTTTTACCCGCAGGCTCAGGTTCTTGGTCATTGCCATTCCGGCGGGTTATCTCATCTACCCTTACACCGGAATCGGAATGGCTTATCAAGCTCTTGATGATTATAAGACGAAAAAAGAAAAGGAAGCGGTTCAGTCGGTGCATGACGAAGACGTCCGTTTTGCCGACATTCGAAAAGACGCTCAAGCCATTGTCGATTCTAATAAACGAGCCGAAGTCATCGAAGAAAAAATCGGCGAGCGGATGAATGCTTATCAGCTTTATGCCAATCTCATGGGCAACGTCGATTCCGTGGTCAAGACCCTGCCGGGTGATCCGAAGGCAAATCAAGAGAAATTGTTCGAACAGGCGAATCGCCTGATTCTGAATGACAGCACGATTTCTGAGGCGCTTCATCCTTTGTTCAAAGACGTGTACATGATGTCTGATCCGGGGTTCTATCAGGATGGATTTTTTTCGAAAGAGGCCAAGAAGCCGACGCTTAAGCAAATCAATTCGATGATGAATATCACCCACGAAAAGTTGTTTTATCAGGATCAACTGACTTCTTACCTGTATGGCGAAAAGGACAAGGTCGATGAGCACACCCTGAAGGAATTCGACTCAGATCCTTCAATTAAAAAATTACAGGAAATGAAAAAGAACGGCGAGATTTCGAACGAATCTGCAGTAAATGGGGCAATTCAGATTTATAATTGGCGCGCGAAAATGATGATGTTTCAGGTCATGGGTGTTACGCCTCGGTTTATGGACGCCGACGGCAATCTCACGGACGATACGCTCAAGCTTGGCACCGTCGAAAATGAAATTCTGCAGGGATTGAAGAAGAAGTAATCTTCAGGCAAGCTCAGCTGATGGGTTCACTCTTGGTCATCCTTTCTGCATTTGGTTTTTCGACTCTTGGTGTGTTTGCCCGTTTGGGCTACGATGCAGGACTGACCCGCAATCAGGTTCTGGTCTTTCGCTTCGCCTTGGCCCTGCCATTCTTGGCTCTGGTGCTTTTCTTAAATGGACTTTTTGCCGAATTCTGTAAGCCCGATGTGCGAAAGAAGTTTGCAGTGGCAATGGGGCTGGGGCTCGTTGGCATTGGCATAGAGGCGACCCTCTATTTTTTAACGTTCGAAACGGTCGGCGGGGCAATGACCGGTATCTTGTTCTATCTTTATCCCACTGTAGTTGCGCTTCTGTCGTTTGTTTTTCTTTCTGAGCGACTCAGTCTTAAAAAATGGGGCTGTATTTTGCTCTCGATCATTGGCTGCGTGCTTACCGTTGATTTGCATGGGGCGCAAGTCGGACACGAGTGGGGAATTCTTTATGGCATCGCGACTGCAGTGTTTTATGCGGGCTATCTCTTGGTCGCGAATCGAGTGATGAAGGGCGAGAACCCCCTGATCGTCAGTTCGGGAGTCGTCACCGGTGCATTCATCGCCTTCTTGGCACTCTCGCTCCTTGAACACGGCCTGAATCAAACTCATTTACCCTGGCCTTTTCCGTTCAGCGCCTGGTGCGGGCTCTTTGGTTTGGCGCTCATCGGTGCCGTTCTTCCGTTTACCACCCTCTATGCAGGGATGAAGCGGGTCGGGCCTACGCAGGCAGCGGTGCTATCGACCCTCGAGATGGTATTTACTGTGGTTTTGGCCGCTGTTTTCTTGGGCGAGAAATTGACCCTTGTTCAATTGGGTGGAGCTGCTGTAATTTTAATCTCAGTACTCATGATTCAAAAAGTCAGGTAAGATAAAGCTATCCGCTTTAAACTGTTAGTATTGAACGATTATGTTGATAGATCCAATTTCAGGTTCGCATCCTGCTGTTCGCTTCGCCTCTCACCCTGCAGTGAAGGGAGAGATCTATCGTCTCAGTGATTCGTCTTACCGCGATTCCCTGATTCAAGAGGTGGTTCAACGAACTTCTCGCGATTTCGGAAAAGGCGATCTTCGCCTGCTTCTCGAAGAAACGCTCTATAGCGAACGGCTTAGACTCAGAAAATCGAAGGCTCATTGGCTGACTTCGCCTTACATTGCCAGCCGGAACAAAAAAGATCGCGATTTTATCCGCAAGGTACAATCAGGCCTTCGAAGTCCCGGGTCGCTTGACGATTCAAACCGTCTGATCGAAGGGTTTTCAGAGCATTTCGCGAAAGAGATTTGCGGGCATTTCGAATCAAAAATGTACGATGTGGCCATTAACCTGGTGCCTTGGTTGTTCGGTTGGTTGCTCAATGCCGCATCCGTCAGGCGCCTAATGCCGATGGGAATGAGCGAAAGCCTTTCGAGCCGCCTTAAAATCGTAGGTGAAGTTGATCACCTCCAAAAACTTTCTAAAAAAGGCACGATTCTGCTGGTGCCCACCCATCTTAGCAATATCGACAGTCTTCTCGTAGGTTATGCCATTCACTTGATGTCGCTTCCGCCCTTTGCGTATGGCGCGGGTTTGAATTTGTTTTCGAATCCGGTTCTGAGTTTTGCGATGAGCAACCTCGGAGCCTATACGGTCGATCGTCAGAAGAATTCACCGCTTTACAAGGCCGCGCTTAAGAATTATTCGACTTCGATTTTAAAGCGGGGAGTGCACTCGATCTTTTTTCCGGCCGGTGGACGGGTTCGCAGTGGAGCAATCGAAAGTCATCTTAAGCTCGGGCTTCTCGGAACTGCACTTCAGGCACAACTCGAGCGTTATCAGCAGGGTTTACCTAATCCGAACGTCTATGTTGTTCCGATGGTCATGAATTATCCATTTGTGTTCGAAGCGTCTTCGCTAGTCGAAGAATACCTCGAGCAATCAGGCAAGCACCGTTTTCAGCCGAACGACGAGAGCGAACATGTGTTCATGGTCAACGTCATCAAATTTTTCTGGAAGTTATTCTCGTCGAGTTCCGAGCTCTGGATCAGAGTGGGAAAACCCCTCGATGTGTTCGGAAACTTCGTCGACGAAAACGGCATGTCGATGGGCCCGAACGGAACCACGATCGATCCAAGACGTTGGTTGATGAGCGAAGGCGAACTGAAAGGGGTTACCCAGCGCGATCGCGAGTACACCCAGATTCTGGGCGATAAAATCTCTGAGCGTTTTCATGCCGAGAATGTCGTGCTGA
>CAIKYX010000132.1 GCA_903831745.1 Oligoflexia bacterium | reverse complement strand
TCCATCTTTTAATAGTCTTTTTAGAAGTAACACAAAATCTAATAGGTTGCTTATTTTACCAACGCCCAAAAATGAATTTAATGCAGTCTCTGCAGTTTCTTCGATAACTTCAACCTGATCATCAAAATAAAGCACAAAATCATCCAATGAAAGATGTACTATATTTTCACTTCCAAAAACTCCCACATGAAGCATTCGGGCTTGCTCATCGATTTGCAAGCTCTCGCAACAGCCATTCAGTCGTTTTGAACGGTAGACCCTCTTTTCGGCGTCACTCACTTTTAACACTCGAAAACGTGGCAGACCTTGAAAAATATCCCATTGAACTAAAAACAACTCTTCGGATTTTGTCACTAAACTCTTATCTTGAAATTCACCTGCTTTATCCACCATCGATGCCGGAAAGTAGCCATTAGCAATTTTAATTTTTGCGACATTAAAAGAAGACGCCATTCTAACTTCAGAAAGATCGTAAAAACTTACATTGTACATCAAAAACTAATTTCCTCTAGAACCTCGTTGAGGTCAACGTTTTTTGGAATAAAATATTGGTATCCTTCTCCATTTGCAACTTTCCCGACATACCCTGAGCAGCGCTCTTTTGCCCTGTAGATAATGATCTTCTCGGCACGTTTACCCCATGGTCCAATATTCCACAGCTCTTCAGCATGCTCAGGATCTACTGGCGCAATTGTTCCGAACCAATTACCTGGATACTTTTGACCAAAGTTTTGCCCTTGCGGCAGGATATCTCCCGGCTCAATTATTCCCTTTTTATAAAGCTCGTTCTCAAACGCCGCTTTCTCAGTCCCAACAAGATCCTTCAGTTCAGTTACGTATTTATTACCAAGAACGGGCTTACTTCCTTTGGCTAGTGCCCCCTCGATTTTGCTGATTGTTCGTCCTATTGCAGGAGATGCGCTTGCAATTGATTCGCTAACCGCAGATTTTAACGCCCCACCTTGTCCAACGATTAGACCGAGCACGCAAAGTATCCTTTGAAAATCTGTAAGTCGCTCCCCAGTGAAAAAATCAACACCCGTTACTACGTCTACAAAATCAATTAAGGCCCCAATCGGAGTGAACCCTAAGCCAATTCTCGCCACTACTTCCAACACAGATTTTATTCTCGCGGGCAATGGAAAGGCGCTGCCAAATCCGCTAGTGCTAGCTGCTATTTGGTCTGGACTAATATTATTCTCTTGGATGATTTGCGAAATTCTCGAAGAAATACTAACAACGCCCTGATGAGAGATACGACCAATGCTTTGCGCGCGCCTTACCTCATCTTCGATTCGCCCTATTTTTATCTGAGCCACTCTTTGACCATAGGAACCTCGCGGGTGATATGGCCCCCCACCAGCTAGCGTGCGTTGCCCTACGGGTATACCTCTTGCTTCTTCCAATACATCCTGAAGAACGTATGGCTCGATTCCTGTCGGCGCCGGAATCGAATCAACAGCCTGAGAAACAAAAGTATTTAACTCATCCAAACTTGCACTTGAAGGGGCTTGTAATGCATCATTCAATGCGCCTCTCGCAAATGCAATCTCACCAGATGGATCTGGCCCAAACACCTGTTCGATATTTATTGTGGGGGCCGCAATTAATTCCGAGTTCAGTGCTTTTGATTCGGCTTTGGCATTTTCTGTTACCCTATTTATCCTGCCAGCTTCTCCTCGCACCACTTTTTCGAAAAGATCCGTGCTATATTTCAAAGCATCATTAGCAGCAACCAATTGATCAAAGCTTTGCTTGTATTTTGAAGGAACTCCAGGTCGAGCCCTGTCAAGCAACCCCTTAATGTCACTTCCTGTTCTATCTGCACCAGATGAAGTAACTTTTCCGGACATAACGTCCTTCACAAAAGCATCAATCTTTGCTTTGGTTTCAGCCCGATTGTCAACTTTAACATTTTCAGCAATGGCCTTACCAGAAACCCGAGCAATCCCTTCATCTCCTTGCTTACCGCCAATGCCTTTGCCGACCGAGCCCTGGCCAGTGCCCGGCGAATCCGACTTGAGCGAATATTCATTCGCTACTTTATCGTTTTTTTCCTTGGCATCATAACCATCAATATCTTTGTCTAGAAATTCAATTACAAGCCCACCATGTTCGACTTGGTCACTAGTCGGCGCATGACCGCCACCCTCCACGCCTAAGCGTGCCTCAGCAATTTTCTTCCATTCCGTCACTTCCGATGGACTCGAAGAGCCCTCACCAAGTGACGCAATCATTCGATCCAAAGCTATAAAATGCGTCGCCCCTAAACGCATACTACTTAAGGTCTTTTTTAAGGAATCTTCAGTTTGTTCAGCGTTAGAAAGAATACTTTTCAGTCTCATTTGACCATACTCAGTAAGCACTTTATCCAAAAAGAACACTGGAACAACTGAGCGAAACCATACGGCAGCCCGGAGCGCATCTTCAGCCTCATCTTTTTTATGGCCCAAAATACCCAATCGAACACGATTATGAATTTGAAAAAAAATGGGCTCAACCTGTGCTAATACGTTATCGGCACGGATCCCTTCAGAGAACTGTAACGATTTGCTTGCTTCAAGCTTGAGCCATTCCTTCATCTGCCGCTCATTCCACTGCGCCAAATTAGCTTCTACCGCCAACTTTCTGGCCTGTAACGCAAACACAACTCTTCTTAAATTTGCAATCACAGAGTCTCTATTTTTGTAATGAAATCCTGCTAACCACCAGGCTTCACGAACTACTTCCTCTGATTCATGCAAATGAACATTGACCCGATCACTCGCTAACTTAACCCGAGCCAATGCTTGCTCTACAAATACACTTTCACGAATTAAACTATTAAGTAACTCACTCTTCTCTGAGCCGGCTTTAATCTCTTTTCCTGTAAATGCCTGAAGCGCCTGCCGGGTCAATTTCATTTGAAAAGAAATTTGATCCCAAACCTTCAAAAACTTTTCGGATTTTTCTATAATTTCATTGGCCGAACCAATCATTGCCACATGATGAACCTCGATTAGGTTCATCTCAGGTGCATATACCGCCTGCGCATTCGCCAGATTTCGAATGAAAAACACAAGACACAAAGCGAATAAAAATATTACTTTCTTCATACTTTACTCCTTAATCTTTGTGACGATCGGCGCCACTGATAAAATGATCGGGCGTATGCCAGGTGCAATATTCTCTTTTGCACCCATCATTATCTAAATAATTCATATTTTTAATAATTGATTCTTGATTGCTACTGATGATTGCTGGCAACTCAATCCTATAGTAATGCTCTTTCTGATTACAAATTCGATTAAAGTCAACCTCTGAACGGCTTTCTGAACTAATTGATGAATTAATCCCTGCAATTTCATTGGCTTTATTTTCTCGCTTCACTTGGACACTTAATTGTTGCTGAAGAATTGATTCTTGCAATTGCTTGGCAAGGTTTAGCGCCAGATCTAATTTGTCACTTAAGTTTACCTTAGAAATTTCTTCACCCGAAAGCACTGAGGTAAGAGCATATCTTGCAAGAGCACTGATATTTCCGGTTGTTAATTTGGCCTCCAGGGTTTTCCTCAACCAATCCGCAGCGTGCCCTCTACTTCGTCTTTCTAGATCCACTTCATTGAGCATTCCAATGATAACGTCAAAAATAATTACTGCTCCAGCGTCAGCTTCCTTTTTTGCATTATATAACCTCGTCCTAAATTCAAATAGGGCATTAGATTTCCAACCAATTTGATCTTTTAGGCTCAACAAAAAATCTCGAAACAGGGGCGTCACTTCGTTCTTATATTGCTCTAAGATTAAAACTTGATTGTCTTGAATCGTTTTTACCCTTAAAAACACCTCATTTTCACGATCAATTTCGCTTAACTCGCCTTCTGCCCTAGCTAGAACCAACTTTGCTGCATTTCTATTGGATATCGCTTGATCTCGAGAACTCCAGCAACTAGAAATTGCCTGAACTCCTTCTCGAATTTTAAAGGCGGCGTCGACAATACTTCCTCTCTGCGCGGCAATATAGCCGTTTACTTGGTTTATGCAACTTGTGGGTTGATCAACAGGACAATCCCAATCAGCAACCGAATTCTGAGGGAACATCATAGCGAAGAATATGGAAAGCGTAATACAACTTGCGACGGAACATATTTTTTTCATGCCCGAATACAAAGCAAGGCGTATGCCAACCGGACTTTACCGCTTAATTCGTTTTTATATTGAAATAATGTAAAAAAGAAAAAGAATGTTGTCTAAAACTGCGGGTTAATAACAAAGAG
>CAIKYX010000131.1 GCA_903831745.1 Oligoflexia bacterium | reverse complement strand
GTTCGAATCCCATCCTCTCCTCCATTTTTTAGATTCTAAGAGCGAGCCATGCGTCCACAATTTGAAATGGTAATATTAGACCTGCCGCTTCTTACCGAGACTGATGTTCTCGCACTCACCACCCATCACCCTCTAAAAATTACCCGTTTTTCTAAACCCGATGATTCATTCTTGGCTGCAATTAAATATGCCCACATCCTGCTGACGAGCATTTACCATCCATTCTCGGAATCTCTGATTAAACACGCAGAAAACTTAAACTCCATCTTTGTTTACGGCACGAACCTCAAACAAATCGACCTTGCAGCCGCACGCGCGAGAAACATTCAGGTCGAGAACGTCACTCATTACTGTGATTTCGATACGGCCGAACTCATTCTCGCAGAACTTCTTTTTGTGGCCCGCGGACTCGGAAACCATCAGTGGAGAAATGGCTTTCATCACCTCAAGGATAAAAACCTGGGCATCATCGGAATGGGCGGCATCGGAAAATCAGTTGCACACCTCGCACTGGGGCACGGGCTGAATGTTTCGTACTGGAAACCAGGGCCCGCAAATCAGATTCAAAACCTTAAGGCTTGCGAGAGTTTGAACGAACTTCTTTCGAATTCAGATATCGTCTCGCTTTGTGTTCCACCTCACACGCAACTCTTCACTGCTGATCATTTTGAAGCAATGAAATCCGACGCAATTTTGGTCAGCACTGCCCAAGGGTGCTGTTGGGAGCAGGCCGCCCTTTTAAAGTGGCTCGGCTCGGAAAAAGGCATCCTCATTTTGGATCGTTTTGCGGCGGAACAGCTACCAACCGAACACCGCGAACAACTCAAAGCCCTACCCAATGTTAGAATTTCTCCGGCCTACGCGTATTCTACCGTCGAGAGTAAAGCGCTGATCAAGACTAAATACTTAAATCAGGTCAAGAGTTACCTTGCACAACGAATTGCGCAAGTAACTCCTTAACCGCCTTTTCATCAGACGAGCAGAGCACTCGTTCAAGAAGTGCCCGACACAACTTAAGATCAAGCTTCGAAATCAATGAACGAACCGTCAGAATCTGCTTGGGACTCATACTCAATTTCTGATATCCCATCGCGATCCAAAGGGGCACAAATGCTTCATTGCCACCCAGCTCTCCGCAAATTCCGAGCCCAAGTCCGGCAGCCAAGGCTTCGTCGGCCAGGAATTTCATCATGCGAATAAAACCAAGATTATACGGAGAATAAAGCGATTGCAGTGCAGGATTCAGGCGATCGACCGCAACTGAATACTGTAACAGGTCGTTCGTTCCTACACTCACAAAAGACACTAATCCGGCAAGCTCACGCAATTCAAAAACGAGCGCTGGTATTTCGACCATCACCCCGATCTTGAACTTCTCATTTCGGTAATCCGGATGAGATTGCAACTCTTGGCTACACTGATGAACCAATTCGACCACTTCTTTTGCTTCAGAAACCCGACTCACCATCGGAATCAAAATCGATAGATTGCCTTTCGTGTTCGAAAGTAAAAGCGCTTTGATCTGGGTCTTAAAAAAGTCGGGGTGTTGCAGACAAAAGCGAATCGCCCGCACCCCTAAAAAAGGATTTTCTTCGTGAGGCATCGGCACGTAAGTCAGTGGCTTATCGCCACCGATATCGAGTGTACGAATGACCACTTCTTTAGGCGCGAGATAATTGAGCACTTCGGAGTATTTTTGGGTCTGATCATGAAGCGTTGGAGCACTCGATTGCTCCATGAAACAAAACTCACTTCGAAACAGCCCCACACCTTCTGCATCACCGGCGGTAACCGCAGAGATGTCGGAAGGTCGACCAATATTTGCGAAAAGTGATACCGAATGTCCATCCTTCGTCAAAGTCGGTTTGTCGCGAAATTGATTTGAATCGCGCAAAGCTTGCGCTTGATCCTGCAGCTTCAGAAAAAAATACTCGCGAATGCCGTTTTCCTTAAGTAAATAGACAGTACCATCGGTGCCATCCATGACCATTTCGCCTTCGATATTCAGTCGCTCGCAGGCACCTTCGATACCGACAATCGCCGGAATTCCAAGCGTGCGTGCCAATATCGCCGTATGAGAAGTACTTCCACCGCGCTCGGTAATGATTCCCAGAATATTCCTGCGTTCAAGGTTTACGGTTTGAGTGGGAGTAAGATCTTCGGCTACTAAAATCACCGGAGATTGAATTGCTGAAAACAACGCATCGTCTTCTGCTGCTAATGCCCGAGCGATCTGGCCCTGCAAATCTTTCAGATCGAGAGTGCGTTCGCGCATATAATCTGAGTCCGAAGCCTCAAATACCTTAATTTGCGCTTCAAACACCAGCTCCGAAGCCCGTTCAGCTGTTACCTTTTGGGCTTTAATCTGTTCATAAACACCACCGATAAATTCTTCGTCCTGAATCATCATCAAATGGGCTTCGAAGATTTCGGCTTCTGAAGAACCTACTTCGCGTTGAATTTTGGCCGCAAGCTTTTCGATCTTGTTCACCACCTGGCGCTGAGCCAGTCTAAACCGCTCGCTTTCGACCTCAACCCCCTGAAAGTGGGTTTCAACCTGCACCAGTTTCTTCTTACGCAAAACAAATGCGGGCCCCTGTACGATTCCAGGAGAAACTCCATGCCCCTGAAGATGCGGCTCGAAAGGATGCTTCATTGCTTAAATTCTTTTTCAATCAGTTCGGTCAGCGCCGTCGTTGCAGTCTCGGCATCCGCTCCGTCAACCACAAGCTGAAACTCCTGGTCTTTCTTTAGCCCCAAACTCATTAGCGCCATGATTGATTTTGCATTCTTAATCTGGCCGTTCACCGAAATTTGAACAGTCGATTGAAACTCAGCTGCTTTTTTAGCAAATATTCCGGCCGGACGAGCGTGCAGGCCCTCTGCGTTCTTGATCTTAAGGGTTACTTCCACAGCAATTCTCCTGCTTGAATGGTTTTGCCGGCGGCGGCTTGATTTTTAAAGTTTGAAAATGAATCGGCATTGGTAATCACAAACGGAGTCACCAGCGATTTTGCCGCATTCTGTCCAATACTCTTCTCGATGGCTTTAGGGTCGAACTCAAGCAACACTTGCCCGAGCTTGATCGCGTCGCCTTCCTTGACTTTGGCTTTGAAGCCTTCACCGTTCATTTTTACAGTATCAATTCCGACGTGAATCAGCAGCTCAACCCCTTCTTTCGAAGTGAGCCCGATTGCATGTTGCGTGCGAAATAAGGTAGTAACGGTTCCATCGAACGGTGCTACCACCTGATGAGCACTCGGCATAACCGCAATGGTCTTACCGAGAATTTCTTTGGCAAACGTCTCATCCGGAATATCCGAAAGCGCCAACACCCGCCCGGCGAGCGGTGCCATCACATAAGGAGCAGTCTTGGGCTTAGCCTTTTCACCGTTCATGATCTTTTGAATTTCTTGCTTCAGGAAATCGGATTCAACTCCGAAGACGATTTGCACTGATCCGCCGCCCGCATTCATGACTCCAGAAGCGCCCCATTTCTTAAGGGTAGCAGCATTTACCTTAGAATCGTCCTTGAGCATCAACCTTAAGCGAGTAATACATGCATCGAGGCCTTGAATATTTTCAGATCCACCTACTGCATCCAGAACCGCGGCAGCCTTGCTAGCCAGGGCATCATTACCAGTCGCGACCACTTCTCCTTCATCATCCGAAGTCGTATCGTCTTCTCGACCCGGGGTCTTGAAATTAAAGAAACCAATCGCCCAGTAGAATACCGAAAAATACAAAATCGCCATGATCGGACCAACGACCACGAACATATAGAGAACGTTCTTTTGATTGAAATACCCGAGCACCAAATCGATCAAAGATGAGGAAAAGGTGTATCCCAAATGAATATCAAAGAGATTGGTCAGATAACCCGAGAGAAATGCCAGACAGGCGTGCAGCAAATACAAAAGTGGCGCTACGAAAGTAAACGCAAATTCGATCGGTTCGGTAATACCGGTAATGATCGAAGTCAAAGCGGCAGAAAGCATTACCCCTGCAATGGCTTTACGTTTCTCGGGTTTTGCCCTGAGCACCATGGCATAGGCCGCAGCCGGAAGACCAAAAATCATCATCGGAAACTCAGACGCCATGAAACGCCCCGCAGTCGGATCGCCTGCGAAATATCGAGTGGCTTCGCCTCGAACAGTTTGTCCGCTCGAAGTTACAAATTCGCCGAATTCATAGAGAAAACTAGGATAGAACACGTGGTGTAGCCCCACCGGAATCAGCAGCCGCTTTACCGATGCGTAAATGCTTGGACCAAATGGCGAACCCATCACCGATTCACCAAACGCATGAATTCCATTTTGAATCGGGGGCCATACGATGGCGAAGAATAAAGCCAAAACGACCGACGAAAAAACCGCAAGAATCGGAATCAAACGCTTGCCTGAAAAGAAACCCAGTACTGGATGGAGTCTGACTTGGTGATAACGGTTATAAAGTGATGCAACCATGAAACCCACACAGATACCGCCCAATACTCCGGTATTGATCGCAGTCGTCATGTGCATCATGTCGGTGTAATTCTTAAGTACGGTGGTAAACGCAAAATAACCCGTCACCGCAGCCAGACCAGCAATTCCTGCGTAACCGGTAAACCCGAGCGCGACTCCGACTGCAAAGATCAAAGAGAGTTGCTCGAAGACCACCAGGCCGCTCGAATAAAAAATCTTGCCGAGATGAAACATCGTCGATTGATCGTTTTTGGTAAAATCGGTCAGGATCCGCCCCGCTGCAACCATGAGTCCTGCTGCTGGAAGTACGCTCACCGGAACCATAAGGGCCTGACCTAGACGCTGAAGCAAAGCGAACGAATTGTGCCACTGAGTTTTCAAATTGAATTGCATCCAAATAAAGTAACACCAAATTAGTCGGATTCCAAGCGAGGCGCAATATCAACGAATTTCTTTTAAATGACGGAGCATCGAAGAGACTTCACGGGCTTCTTCTTGAGGAAACTCAATGCCTAACAATGGTAACGCCAGGATGCCAGGATAATGCTCACTCACCCATTCGGGTTCTGCCTTGATGATAAACGTCGGAAAATCGCGCACGCTGGTCGCATAGAAATCAGGATCCCACACATACCAAATCGGGTGTCCTTCGACCTCGGAGCTTCGATAGGGCAAAAGCAAGTGTTTATAAGCCGGCACGAGAAAATTGCGCTTGCTTGCACCCGTGACCAATACCTTGGGCAAAATTCCCCGCTCCGTGAGTTTCATCGCAATTGCTAACGTTCGCTCAGCCAAGTGCGGATGTCTCGAGAAATTCAGATTCCGAAAATAAACGGCGTCCGATTCATACGCTTTCCAAAGCTCGAGCATCTTGTGCTTGATGTATTTCTCGAGTACCGGATCGGACGAAAAATCCTCGAGATTCTTGAATCCTGGAATTCGAATCGGATAGCCATTCACGATCTGATCGATCGATTTCAGATAAAAACTTCGCGACTCATACGCCTCATCAGGAGCAAAACTTGCCAGCATCAAAAACTTGCGAAGCACACCCGCCACGCCCCAACACACCCCGATTTTTCTATCCGTCAAAGAATCAAACTCCTCATCTGAATTAATGATGGCCATCTGATTGGCTTTTGAAGGCAAGAGCTCAGAAAATGCCTTTAGCCCAGGAATCGGTCCGCCGGTTACAAGATCTTCGAGCTCTTGGGTAATGGATCTTCGAGATGGCTCTTGAAACCAGTTTTCGATCAGAGATTGCCCGGCAATGCTGAGTAAGAATTTTCTTTTTCTAAGATATTTAAAGTCGGGCAGTGCTTTAAACCGTGAAGTCATTTTTTTACGTGAGGGATCGATCGACGGAAAATCGCGGGTCATGCCGATTCCGCCAGGCCTCAGGTTCAATCTAGCCCGATGAGCCTCGCGATAATCCAAACGAATGTAATAATATCGCTCTTTTGCTTCAGCGCCCGAACAGACGAGAAACAGTCCGATTGAAACCAATCCTGCCCAGCACTTAATGTTTCGCAGATGCCCGGCTCTCCTGATCCTTTAACCATTTGACCATGCTTCGCATTTGAAACCGCTGGTATGCGCACGTGGTTCGGCTTTCCCATTCTGCATCATGAACGGCCTTCCAGGCGGCATTCGAGCCATAACTCTCTTCGGCCTTCGAATCCTTCTCGGCAATACGTCCTCCGCTTACGCCGAGTTCTTTTTGCAAGAGTGGGTCGGTCGGGTGCTTGAATTCATCATTCGACGGAAGAAAGCGGTCAAAAATGAAACTCAGCTCCGGGTCTGTTTTGTCATAATAACTTTTTAGAACCACCCCCTGACAGAGGTCCTGAAAAAATCCACGATCAACCAAAGAAAGACCCAAGGCGCAGTATTTTCCGAGCAAGGTCGCTGCAGAATGGTATTTATCATCACCGCCCGTCAAGATGTCCTCGATACCGTCCTGAAAATGGGGAGCCCGAATATGACTTTCATTTTCACGAAGAGTCCCCACCCCTGGCATGGGCATACCCCAATACGCATTGAAGTTCTGACTCCAATTTTTGCCACGCCTCATGTCGCGAACTTTCTGTTCGGGCCAAACTTCAACCATGGCTTTCATTTTTAAAATCATCAGCCAGAGCTCATCGCGGAAGATTTCAGAAATCGTCTGTAGTCCCTGCCTGACGGTAACACTTGCGGTGGCCAGATCCTGAGTGGCCAACGCAGGGTCGCGCTGGTGCGCCTGCAGCACCAGATCGAGAATTTGATTTTGGGCAATGTTCATGATGTCAGACGTATAATCCGACATCGAACTACTCAGCTTTGACGAAGATTGATTTGTATTTTTGACCTCTTGATCCTTGGCCCGAATCCTCATCGAGAAATCCTTGGTAATGATCGTGGTTAAGCGCGACGACAACAGGGTTTCGCGTTGAAGGACTACCATCAAATCTTCGAACACACCGGACATTAAGATATCCGCGGCGCCCTTGGCTCCTTTTAAAACCTCAGCCGCCTCATTCTCGATCTGGGCTTGTTTTTGGGGTTGGTCGGGATCACTGAAACCAATTTTCTTGATCGCCTCAAGCCGCTGGTCGACGTCCATGGCAATCTTTCCGAGATCGGCCATCGGCTTGAATTTAGCCCGAATATCATTCAATTTGGCGAGCGTTTCATTGATCTCAACGTAAATGATCCTGTTCTCGTCACGCTCTTCTTCCGTTTCAGGATTGGCAGCCGCAACACGCGCCTTTAAACCTTCAAGGTAACGAATGGTGTTGTTGATCGCCTCGTACACCGACAATGTAGGCCCTACCACGGCTTCACCTTCGAGATTCACGAGATCGACCACAATCCATCGTCGATAGTAATCACCCACCTTTGAGATGGCTCGGTCGACCAGGCTTTTCAGCCTCGCATGAATGATGGTTACCAGTGCATCCGGATCATCAAATGCAGATACGTATCCGCCTCCTGGCCCACCGGTTTGCATCCACTTTGCCCATTCCTTAGGATTCAAATTCTTTTCGTCCGATCGACACGCCTGCGGCACTTCCTTGAGTCCGATCAGATAGAAAGGCAGATACTCGGGGGCTTCTACGTTTTTAAAGAAATAAATGCGACCGGACTTGGGCTCATGAGCGCTCATGTCGAGAATCAGATCTTTAACCATTGCTAAAACCTGCGAGCGTTTGTCCTTTATATCATCCGCAGGATCCTTGCCGCTGTTCACTCCGGCAACCTGCTCGAGATTTTTTGCTTTGTGAAAGTAAGTGGCAATCAGGTCATTGCGAAGCTTAAGCGCATCATTGACGTCGTCCAGAATATTGTCCTTAAATTGACCATCGGTATAGAGATGGGGCTCGAATCCTAAAAGCACACGCTGAACCCAGGCCGAGATCATGGGCACTTCGCGCACCATCAGATAATAGCCCGCCATCGGGTTTCCGATATTCGCCTTCGCAGCTTCGCTTGCGTCTTCGTATTTTTCGCGGGTGGTTCGAGCATATTCCATCAGCTCTTGGGCCTGCTGAATATCACAATACGCTTTGGTGGTCGTATCAATCAGGCACGAAATCGAGTTCCAGAATTTCATCCGTTCGTTTTTTCGAATAGCTTGCGAGAATTTTCGATCGCGAAGGGCCTTCGCAAAAGTCGCGATGGTGGTTCCTAAAGTAGACCCTGTCGCCTGATTCGAAGCTCCGAAGGTTGCAGTCATTCCGACTAGCCCTCCGAGCAACGTAGATGCTTCGTTCGGATGATCAGTCAGACAGCGATCAGTTTTAGGCATCGCCTCTGAGGCGTCACCCAGCAGACCAATTACCCCATGCAAACGATCCAAACCTTTTTTAACCGGTTTGGCATATGAACCGAGCAAATTACTAAGAGAAGGGTCCGTACTTTCCGGATTTGCCGGAATTGCGCCGTCATGCAGATTCGACGATGCATTCCTAAAGAGCTTCTTCATAAACGTATTGGCGACATCTTGTGGAATTCTTCCGTCGGTTACGTACTCATTCATCAGCTCATGACTGTAGGTGTACATGTCTTGAGTGTGACCATAACTTTTCTGATTTCGATCGTCGATCGATGGGTCGCCGCCACTTCCGCCGATTTCCTCGTTCCAGGACTCATTCTTGCCGACGACCGCATTATACAATTCAGCACAATTGGGGTCACTCTGCAGCTTTTCAACCGTGTGGGTAATCATTTCGGCATTTTCGGCCGCCATTCGAGTCCACGATCCGTGTGAAGGGCAGGCTCCTCCAAAACTATAGGGATCTTCTGCAAAAACATCAGACGAAATCAAAAGAATCGAAACAAAAATGAGAAGCTTGATCATTCGCCGCCAATTTACCTTTTGAAATAAAAACAGGATAGCTGACATTTTTTGCTGCTCGCCTCTAATGGCACGAATTCAGCGATTCTCAGACCGGTCAGTGAACACTCGAAAGCGATTGAACTTCTTTTTCTTCAAGGCTTGCAACAATTCTTTCAATTGTCTGATCCGAACCCTGCGGATCATAAGTGGCGGAGTAATCGAGATTAGAAAGACTCCCGAAATTACGGGTCATCCACGCAGCTACCCGGCCTTCGTATTCGTTCAAAAGCTCGAAGCAGGTTTTGTGGGCTTGACGCTGAATCAGCTTGATCAGAAGGTTAGCCTGAATGACATCAAGATGAGTAAGATCCTCTCGAATGGCTTTTTTGAGTTCTTTTCGTGAGGGATTTTGCTCGAGCAATCGCGAAATCTGCACCGCGAAGGGATACGTAAACTTTACGTCTTTTACCAATTGGTGGTAACGAAATCGAGCGTCGGCACTGGCCCTTTCGCCCACAATCACCGCGGGCGAAAGCGTCTGCGCTTCGAATGTTTGGGCTTCGACCTGCACGGGGCAGGTCGAAGCCATAAAAAATACAAACCCAAGGGTCGAGTAGCGCAAGATCAGACTCGATCTACGTTTACCTTGATGGTGCCCTTAGGACCTTGAATTTCTAGGCAATCATCATTTCCTTCTTCGCAGAAACATTTTCCTCTGAAGTGAAAGATTACCGTGTCATCGACTTCGGTGGTCTGCTCGGCATTGCAGCCTTGATTGGCAAAATTGACACTGAATTTTGATTTCTCGCCGGGAATATGAACTTCGAGAAAGCCTTGTGCATCTTGTGAATCTACATCGGCCCAAACGACGATATCGTTTTTGGCCTTATCGTATTGAGCGGTAGTGATCACACATTTAACATGGGGATGACCGGATCCGACTTGGGCAGTTCCCGTTCGGTCGGTAGTACAACGAATTTTTTCATCATTTGCATATACAGTTGAGAACGCACAAAAAGCGAAGGACACAGCAAACAAAGTAGCAAAAGTTTTCATTTTTTCATTTCTCCTATCAAGTTTTAGATAACGCTACGATGATTAGGCCCATTTTCTCGGCGAGTCAAAAGCATTCCCCTATTCTGATTGCCGTCAAATGTTGCTAAAAGAGTCATAAACAGACTTTTCGCTCGAGCTCAGTGAATTCGTCTTTACCTGGGGCGCAACCCACCTTTCTTTATGCAAAATCAACGCTGAACTTTGTTTTGGCGAATACAACTCACTTCATTTAAAAACAGAAGAAAATCGATTCTCAGCGACCAAAAAGTGATTTCCGGATGCACGCGCGCGCTCCTTTTTTGGAAACAGAATCGATTATCTGCTAGATTCCTGCCTGACCGCGATTCACACTTCTGTTCAGACCGAGTTAAAAATCAGGAAGGACCTTCATGAAAACATTCTTTATCGGAACTTTAGCACTCGCACTTTTAGGAATGACCAACTCGTTTGCCCTGATCACAGCTCCTGCCACTTACGCAGTCCGCTGCAATCGGACTGCGAATTCAGATGCAGGAAGGATGCTGATCACCGGCACTTTGCAAAGTTTAAACGGAGTGTTCAGCGGATCACTGAATGTACAGTTGATCATCGACAGCGATTCCCCTGATTCACCCGAAGCCGAAACCCATAAGTTTCCAACCCTAAAGCTTTCCGGTATCGGCATCATCCGAGAGAGCGACACCACTCGTCTCTATAAACGCCCAGCCCGCCTCGAACTGAAGCTCAGCGCAGTTAATCCTAGCGTCAAAGATCAATTCTCTGAAGTTTGGCTCATTCATAATCAACCGCGTTCGCCAAATGAGGATGATGAAATGAGCGAGATTCACTACCATGGCCAGACCTTTAAAGGCGCGTGCATCATCAATCAACAGCTTTAAGTCTTGTCATGCTCGTGTAAATTTGACCCAAAATAAGTTAAGCGTCATATTTTAAACATCTTGAGAAAAGGTGACTCTGCCGTCTATCCTGAATAAATGAAATTTTTCGAATGGACTCCTGCCTACGCTACTGGAAACGAAGAAATTGACTACCAACACCAGAACCTGTTCAACATGGCCAATAACGTGCACGACATGATGAGCAGCGGCGCCGAAATGCGTTTGGCGGTAGATATCTTCTTCGAACAGCTCATTCAGTATACGGACTACCACTTTACGACTGAAGAAAAGCTCATGCAGGAAACCCATTTTGGTGAGTACACCCAACACAAAGCCATGCATGATGCACTTCGCAAACAAGTAATCGATTTTCAGAAAAAATTCAAAAGCGGAGAGGTCGACATTTCGACCGAACTCATGGAGTTTCTAAAGAGCTGGCTGACCAACCACATTCAGCACACCGATACCAAATTAGGCAAACACCTCGCTACGCAGTCATAACTTTCCGAGGTCGAGGGTTCGCAGGGCCTTTGATTTGACGAACACAATTCCAACCGTCAGAAGCGTCATGCAGCCTCCGAATACTACCGAAGGTACCGTACCCATCATCGAAGCAGCAATGCCCGATTCAAATTCGCCGATTTCGTTGGATGATCCGATAAAAATCGAATTTACCGAAGCAATCCGTCCCCTCATGTTTTCGGGCGAACTGAGCTGAAGAATCGCACGACGAACGACCATACTGACCACGTCGAATGCACCACTCAAGGCCAGTGCGAGCATCGAAAGCCAGAAATTTTTTGAAAGTCCAAAAACGATCATGCACAAACCAAATCCAAAAACCGCCCCCAGAAACAAGTGTCCTGCCCTTTTCCCCACAGGCCTCCGCACCAAATAAAACCCCATCAAGATGGCACCGGCCGAAGGAGCCGCTCGCAGCCATCCCAAACCATGCGGACCCACCTTCAGAATCTCGGCTGCGAAAATCGGCAAAAGTGCCGTCGCACCGCCAAAAAGCACAGCAAACATGTCGAGACTCATTGCCGAGAGCAAGAGCTCGTGACTAAATACAAACTTTACCCCGATCAAAAGCTCATGAAGTATCTTCTGCTCACTCAGTTTCTTTCGAGCCGTGTTGCCTTCGGGCACCTGAACAATAAACATCACGATGATTCCTAAAACCAAAGCCGAGATCGACAGCAGATAAGGCAAGAGCATTCCCTGAAGCCCTAATAAAACTCCGGCCACTCCAGGACCAATTACTGCAGCACCTTTAAATGCCATCGTTTGATAGGCGGACGTCTGTTTGATTTGTTCTCGAGTTACAATTCGAGGAATGAGACTGTTATACGCCGGCCCGTAGAAACTTCTCGCGAGACCGGCAATTGCCGCAGCTAAAAATATGCCTGTTTCGCCATGAGCCTGCCACGACAAAAACACCGAAGTAAAACCCATAAGCAAAACACATCGAAAGATCAGAAACGGACTGAACCAATCGACGAGTAGCCCGGAAAAGAGTGCCATCGAAATCGCAGGGATGGCCGAAACCAAACCCAATAATCCCAATTTGAAGGCGCTATGGGTGTAGCTGTACATCTGCCACCCCATCAAAACCGTCTGGGTCTCGACGCCGAGAAAATATAAAAATTGAATAGAAATCAGACGATAGAAATTCGGATTCAGTTTTTGCAACTTTAGATCAATTCTGCAAAGCCGTAATCATCTGCGAAACCGTCGGGAGGCGTCACTGAAGATCCTCCGTGGTCTTTTTTACATTGAAGACTCTCTTGCCAAGTTTCAGCATTCGGATTCATGTAGTCGTCGTACATGAATTTGGCCAATTGCTGTACATCGGTCTCGTTATCCAGAAAAATGCCGTATTCGCGGTTATCTGAAAGCGAGGTGGTCGACCCATTTACCGACCCCACCCAAGCACTATCACTATCTACAATGATTGCTTTTGCATGAAGGTAACCCGAAACACCTGCAACCTTGATCGAGCTATTAAAGATTCGAGTGTTGATTTTGGCCTGATCAAATGCCCCATAGATCTTTTGAACCTGAGCAATCTCCGTAGGCTTGGGTGCCCCGAACCCACAGAAACTTTCTACCATGACAAAAACCTGAACGCCCCGATTTGCAGCGTCGATAATGGCCTGATTGAGTGTTGGATCTTTCAGGTATTGATTTTGAATTTGAAGTGTCTTCTTGGCTGTTGCAATGAACGCAACGAGTGGCTTGAGCGACTGCGGACTGACCGTGATATAAGGATTTTGCTCCATCTCTGAAGGACTGGTAGTCGTTCCGTTCAGATCATTCTCGAATACGTTTTCGAGAGTCGAGATTACCGCTTTATTCGTGCTCACTACGCTATAATCGCGATTACAGGTTTTAGGGTTCTGAGTCTTGTCGCAAAGATTGGTGGCATTAAAATTTCCGGTGCTTAAGAGCGCGTAATCTCCGTCGACGATTACGATTTTTCCGTGTTCATAACAGCGACTTCCTGGTGTTCCGCAAAGCGAAAGCTGAAACGGCACAAAACTTCCGCCATGATCATTGACATAACTGACGAGATCTCGAAGCTGCTGGCAGGCGGCATCGTCTTTTGCGCCAGGGGCACTGAACAATCGACACGAAGCTCCTACTGGCGCTGCTTCTTCGACTACCCGGACACGAACGCCACGATCAACTGCGTTCTTCAATCCGGTGAGAACTCGGACATCGCCCATTTCGTAAATTTCGATATCGATGGTGGATTTTGCCTGATCGATCAGCTCAAAAACGGGACTTCCGCTCGAGTTGTCGTAAAACATTTCGTCGACGGTATTTGAACCTGCGAGAGCACTTGCACTCCAAAGGAGCGGCAATACGATCAACCCAGCTATTCGCCCAGTAATCCTTCGGAACCCAAGAAAGTGTCTTCCCATGTGTATCCCTCCACCCCAATAATCAAAATCTTGACAATCCTTAGATCCGAATTCAATAGGAGAAAAAAATAAAATAAACATTTTATATTCCGTAAAAGTTACAAGTAAATGGCCTATTTATTAAATAATGGCATTTTTTTACACAAACCTGCCGCAATGCACGACCGTCACTTTTCGGTCTTCTAGGCAAAATTTTCCGATTTATGACCGTCCTCATTCTGCCGAGAAGTAATCAGAAGAAGGGCTCTAAAAATGATCGGACAAAAGCACATTCTCGTTCTGACTTTGATCTCGGCCACGCTCGGAGGCTGCAAGTTCGGAAATTATTCACAAGACCCCACCGTCGTGAGTGTAAACGGTGTAAAAACGATCGAAACTTTTCCGGCAACCGCGAAAACCTTAAAAACACTGGTTGCATACAAGGATGTTTCGGGCACTTATACATCCAATGAAAACGATGCCGCCAGCCTGACCGCAGTTCCACTCAGCATTCTCGGAACGTTTACCCAAGTGGTTCAACTGTTCATCATGTCGGATCCCACCAAATCTTCAGTTTTCGCCAGCATGTTTGCGGACCCGTTTAATTCAGGAAGCATCATTCCCGCCCAGTACGACGCAACTGGTCACTTTACATTAAATTCACAACAGGTTTCTGGATTCTATTTTGGTCCCGACGCCTCTTGTTCTTCGGGAGTCTTCATTACCGAAGACGGAACCATTAATCACAATCACCCCACGGTGGTTACCTTTCCGGATGGAAGCCACGTCACTACTTCAGGAACCCTTTCGGTTACCGTCATTGAAGAACAGTTATTTACGGATGGTTGCGGTCCTTATTTGCAACGCCTGGCCAGCTGCTTTCAAACCAACGGCTCAGGCTGCACCGCTCAGGAAATCGCGGATGCTCAACTTTTTCAGCTGTATGCGACCGAAACCAATGTCGTCGATCTTACCAAAGCTTCTACGATCAAAGAACTAGCCTACTCCGTTTTATTTCAGTAAAATCTCGTTATGAGAAATGCTTCAGTACTGGTTCTGGCGTCGACCAATCGTCATAAATTCGAAGAATTCAAAATGCTCTTCAAGAAGCATTCTGATATTCAATTGGCCCCTGCCAATGAATACATTCGCAATTCAGACAAACTTTCGTTGGTTGAAACTTCAGACCATTATTACGACAACGCCATTGCCAAAGCACGCGCCTGCAATCAGGGCTGCCATTACCCAAGCCTTGCCGACGACTCGGGCCTCGAAGTCGATGCATTGCAAGGTCGTCCAGGCGCACGCTCCCATCGCTTTGCGATTCCAAAAGCGGGACAAACGCAGGATCAGGCAAATAATCTTAAATTGCTCGAAGAACTCAAAGGCATTCAGGACGAGAAACGCACTGCCCGTTTCGTATGCCATCTCGCATTGGTGATCGAAGGAGTACTGGTGCATTCTGTCGGTATGATGGAAGGCAGAATTACCCGAGAACTCAAAGGCGACGATGGATTCGGATATGATCCGATCTTCATCCCAACTGGTTACACCCAGACCTTGGCCGAGCTGGGATTGGAAGTTAAAAACAAGATTTCGCACCGATCACTGGCTGTAGCGCACTTGATGGAAGACCTGAAGCGCCAGAACATCATCCTCGCCAAGCCATAGGGTCTGTTGAAAAAGGCAAATCTGCTGCGTTTTATTTATAAAATCTCCTGCGGAGCACTCTTGAGTGCACCTTAGTCGATTTTATAAATCAAACTTCGCATCTTTACCTTTTTGAACAACCCCTTTTTAATGTTTTTCAATAGTCTTCGAATTTCGGACCGTCCTTTCCTTTTGACTGAGGCTGTTCTATAAATAATTCAATCTGAACAGACTGCGACATTTTCTTAATCGCTTTAACACGCTCCTGCTTTCTCTCATGCTTCATGTCGCCCTTGGAGCCTCCTTATTTCTATTGCTTAAGGAGTTTCCGACTCTGAAATCGGATTCGATCGATTTCGAGTTTCTGGATCATCCCAAAATGGCTGCCAAGGCAGTGTTTGGAATTGCGAAGCGCACAGAAAAAGTCGAGCAGAAAGAGGGATTGGGCACTGCCATCAAGCAAGGCAACACTTTAGCCAAAGAATCAGATCAAGAAGCGGGCGACGATTCAAAAAACCTTCCCTCACCCACAGATGAATACCTCGTCAGTTCAATGCCGAAACTGAGCAGCGAGTACCGCATTCCTTATCCTCCCGAAGCCAAAAAGAAGGGAATTCAGGGCCCCGTAGTCATGGACTTGCTGATCGACGCCAATGGTACAGTCAGAGATGTAAAACTGATTTCAAGCCCAAGCCCACTCCTTTCGGAATCCGCATTGGCCGCCATCAAAAACTTCAAATTTATTCCAGCTCAAATCAAAGATAAAAGTGTCGCGATTCGAATCCGCTATTCGTATCGCTTCGTGCTCGAAAGGTAATTTCATGAAACGATTGCTCTCACTACTCACTTTATTTTTCCTCAGCTTAAGTCAGTCGAGTTTCGCCGCATCCATCGACGGAGTTCTTCTCGAACGCGGAACCAAGACGCCGCTTTCTGATGTCAACGTCTACATCTTGCCTCATCAACTGAAGGCCACGACCGATGAAAACGGAAAATTTCATTTTGATTCGCTTCCGGAAGGTCCGTTTCAGTGGTCGATCGGTGCAGCCGACTATGAAAAACTCGAGCGGGATGATGAGATTCAAAATCAGAATATAACCCGTACGCTTTATCTCGAAAAATCCTCGTATCTGACGTTTGAAACCACGATTGTCGGCAAGCGCGATAAACAAGACGTGACCAATCGCTCGCTCGAAGCGAAGGAGTTCGCACAGATGCCAGGCTCGGGAGGCGACCCGATCAAAGCCGTGCAGAATCTTCCGGGCGTGAATCGAGCAACCGGGCTCTCGTCACAAGTCATCATTCAGGGAAGCGCACCCCAAGACACCCGCTATACGATCGATGGCCATGAAGTGCCGATCATTTTTCACTTCGGCGGATTAAGTTCGGTCGTATTGCCAGAGGCAATCGAACACGTCGATTACCTTTCTGCCGGGTTCGGCCCTGAGTACTCTCGGGCCATCGGTGGATTAGTGGGCGTCTGGACTCGCGATCCAAAAACGGATCGTCTGCACGGATTCGGTTCGGTCGATATTTTTAACATGGGCGGAATGATCGAGGGCCCGATCGGCAAGGAAAGTTCGTTCCTCATAGGCGCAAGACAAAGCTATATTGGCGCCGTCTTTAAGCAAATTGCCAAAAAAGAAAAGTCGTTCAATCTGACTGTTGCACCCGACTTTAAAGATTTGACTGGCGAGTTTCAGACCCGCCTCTCTCCTCACGACACTTTTAAGTTGGTCACTGTCGGGTCAGAAGACCAACTGGGCTTCGTGCTTTCGGAACCTGTGGGAAGCGACCCGAGTATTCGCGGAAACTTTTCGGATGAGACTGATTTTTTCAGAATCATTCCGGAATGGACGCATGTGCATTCCGACAATGCCACCACTCGGGTTTCGTTGGGCCTGGGTCGCGACTTTGTCAAAGTCGATGTGGGCGATGATTTCTTTAATCTCAAAACGTATTCACTGACCTCGCGAGCCGAACACGAACGAAAATGGGATTCACTTTGGACTTCAACCTTCGGTATCGACAACCGCCTGACCTGGGCGAATGTAGATTTGAAGCTTCCTGTTTTTTATAATGCAGGCGGTGTTCCTAATCCGTTATCGAGCGGCGCGCTTCGCGAACTGAGCGTGAGTTCGACCTATGAAGACGTCGGCGCGTATATTAAGAATCAAATTAAGATGGGCGAAGACTCTCGCTGGACACTTCTTCCAAACCTACGAATGGATTATTTCAGCGAAACCCGCCAAGTACTACCGGCGCCAAGACTAGCTGCCCGTTACGCGTTAAATGAATACACCTCGCTTAAAGGAGCCACCGGAATTTATTATCAACCTCCGACCGAGCAACAAGCGAACGACCAGGCAGGAAATCCAAATTTGGTGGCGCCCAAGGCCTATCATTTTATGGTGGGTTTAGAGAAAGATTTTCGCGAAGGAAGTTCACGCGGTTTAGTCTGGACGACTGGTCCTTTCTACCGAATCTACGATCATTTGGTCGAAGCATCGACCCAGCTCGTTTCTAAAAATGGCACCCTCGTACCCGAGAATTTTAACAACTCGGGAGTAGGTACTTCGTATGGCTATGAATCATTGATCAAGGCCGATTTTGCGCCCTACTCGCTTTACATGAGCTACACCCTTTCTCGAAGCACCCGCAATCAACCAGGCCAACCCGATTATGTTTCGCAGTACGATCAAACCCATAATCTCAATCTGATGGCTGCTGTCGATTTAAGCGAAAACTGGCGAATCGCTTCGCGCTTTCGTTACGTAACCGGCAGCCCCTACACGCCGGTCGTAGGCGGAATCTTTGATGCCGACAACGATACCTACATACCAGTACGCGGGCCGTATTTCTCGAATCGGCTCGAAGCTTTTTATCAACTCGACGTTCGCATCGATAAAAAATGGATTTATAATACCTGGATCTTATCGCTCTACCTCGACATCCAAAATCTAACGAATCATAAAAACGTAGAGTCTGTTGGCTATTCTTATGATTACAAGGTTTCACAAAACACCACTGGCTTGCCTGTCTTGCCGACGTTCGGCGTGAAAGGAGAATTCTAATGAAAAATCTTAAGTTGGTTTCGGCATGGTTTTCGCTCTTACTTTTAACGGCATGTTCGAATAAGGATCTGCCTAAGTACAATCATCTCGACTCGCTTCGGGTGCTTGCGCTTTTGATTGATACCCCCGAAGTGAATCCAGGAGATGCCGTCGTCATTACGCCCTGGATTTCGGATACGAATGGCGCGGGTCGTGCATTGACTTACACCGCAGCAGCCTGTCTCGATCCGGGAATCTCGTACGGCGCAACTCCGACCTGCGAAGGCTCTGCATCGAAAGTTTCGATCGCCTCGGGATCTGCGATCGCAGGATTAAATGCAGGCAACCTTTATACCGGAGCAGTAAACACACTCGCGGTGACCACGCCAGTGACCGGAATTATTTTTGCCGCTCACCGCCCGATCGAACTCTATAACGGTGTGGCTTATATTGTGACCTACACTGTTTCTGCCTCGGATGGCACAAAGGTCGACAGTTTTAGACGCATCATTGTTTCTGACCCAAGCAAGGTCACGAAGAATGCAAATCCTACGGTTACTCAGATTCTTGCAAATGGTATCGAGATTGCGGCCTACCCGGGCACTGCAGTTAATCTTCAAGCCGTCTACGGCGCGGGCTCTGCCGAAAGTTATGTAGCCAAGAAAGATGATGGAAGCATCGGAGGCCTTGGAACCGATGTAGGCCTGACCGAATCATTGACGACGACGTGGTTTATCTCTTCAGGCGCGACCGATTTTATTCGCACGATCGGCGATGGAATCACTCTCTTTACCCCAGACTCCTCGACACCTGCGGTTTCGAGGTTCATCGCCGTTACGCATGATAATCGCGGAGGGGTTGGGCTGAAGGATTATACGCTCTAACCGAGTCATTCCAGCTGCATCAAGCGGCAAAGCCGCATTGAAGCAGCCTTATCACCAGGCTAGAATGCGAATCCCACATTGCCCAGAAACGCGACATTGAGCCCGCCGAAAGTAACATGGATATCGACGGGGCCGAGGTCACTCGAATTCAACGTCTGAGACTTGTTTAAGGTGTAATACGTCAGCCCCGAACCGAGCGAAAAATTAAGTCCGCTCTCGAACGCCCATTGATACCCCATTACGGCGCCCAAATACATCGAATGAAAATTTCCGTCCCAACCCTGAGGAGTGTAATCACCGAACCAAAACAGGGGCGAATCGTGAACTTTAAACGAGGCATATCCCACAGACGGAGTGAGCACCCAACCGCTCTTAAAGCGTGAACTCGAAAGATAAAAGGTAGAGTTGATGCCGACCGAATATCCGTCGTATTTTTCGAGCAACCAACTCGAGCGAATTTGCTCGGCCTGCACGCCGATCAAAACGCGCTCACCGACTGCAGCGCTGGCCACAAAAGAGTAGATGCCACTCAGTGCCGACATCGGCTGAAGCTCGATATTGAATCGCTTGGCAGTTACGTCCTGATTGAGTGATACATTTTGAACGCTCTCTTCTGCATGAGCTAGCGAGAGCTGCATACTCCTATCGAAGACCGTTCAAAAATTCGAGGCTACGCCATCCTCCTCATTCTTGGAACATCCCTAACCCTCATCTCGGGCTTATTTTTTGGCCTTCCGCTACTCTGGGAACTGTTCGCCAGAGCATTAAACTCAGTCCATGACGGCTATGCGACTTCAAATTACTTAAAAATGCTCGACGGCGCAGTGACGCTAACGGTTGAAGGCATTTTTAACTTTGGATTCTTACTAGTGCCTCTTTTTAAGAGGGCAACTAAAACTCAAAAATCTCCAATAGCTTAAAAAAGCACACATGCCAAAGACACTCAGGATCCAACACTCTATTTGATTTTTACGGTACGAATCACATTTGGGCGAGACTGCCCTAAAATTGAACAAACCATACGATTTCTTGGCAAATGTATTTCCTGAACTAGATTCATAAAGCCACTATTCCAATTTTCGAGATTCCAATCATAGTCATCATTGGCATCGGTGCTTGACTCTCGATCTTGCCTGACGACCGGAATCACCCCAGTCTGAGCGAATCTAGGGTTTGTTTTTTCTAATGATCCTGATGGTAATTTTACCCTCAGCACTCCGTGTACTGAATCGAACATTTTATTATGAAATCGAAATCGGCCAGTCGTAAAGCCCACCTCGGCGTCGATCGAGTTCAATAAACCGTCTAGATCTGAAACTTTAAAATCCTCGACCCTAAAAAAAGCATTTTTTACGGGACGGAGCTGGGCTTCCGGACTCATCAATTCACTGTCGACTTCGAAATGCCCCTGAAATTGCACTTTCACGGCCGAAACCTCCTCTCCATTTGCTCTCGCTTTGCAACTCGATGGTACGCTTGGCAACACCGGGCAAATTATGCTGAAACGCAATCAGTATATTCAGATCTTCGAGGGTATAGATCTTAAGCGCCAGCGAGTAGTTTGGATTTCTACCCGAGCCTATCGGTAAACCCGATGATCGAACTTCAATCAGGGTAGGATTCAAATTCAGGATTCCCTTGCCGGGTAGTTCGACCTGAAAAGAAACACCGTTCAAGAAGTCTTCTTTGAACGCACTTGCAAATCGGATTCGCTCGTCTTCTGATTTCTGAAATGGGTGAAAAAGAGTATAAAAATAACGTTGAAAATCATTAATCGGGGCTCGAAAGCGTTCGGGCTTCGGAAGGCCACGAAGCCAAGTGCCAGGCAGAAAGGTACCCTCAAACAAACTCCCCTGCTCCGTCAGAAGGGCTATGGGATGAAAATCCGACTCAAAATTACCGTGAGGATGGCTAGCGATCCATTGCTTTGGATTTTTTTCAATTTGCAAAAGATCAGAGCCTTTACCCGTTTGCTCGTGAGGTTCTAAAATTTTTGCATGCTGGATCGACCAACTCCACCACGGAAACTGAGTTCCATTATTCTCAGCGACGACTTCACCCCGAAGAAGAGGGGGCGACAACGGCGGCGCACCGGTGACGAGACTCAAATAAAGTCTCAGCATATCGGACTGAGATTGAATCGGCACACTAAAGACTTCGTTCAGCGATCCAACTTTCGAATAGACGAGATCTTTACTAAACACAGCGATCATGCGCTCAGGAAAATCAATGCGATACGCAAGCGCCTCGTTCGTGCTGTCTAGACTTTCAAATAGATAATACGGCCCAGCAACCGAATTGTCGTCCTTGCGTGCCCAAGCCAGATACACATTGCCCCGTGGAGTCGGAAACAAATGGTTGATCTGAAGCTTCACGCCCTCCGGAAAGCCCGTCAGCTTCGACGTGGCCATGTATTTTTCTTCAAGGTTATGAAGTCTCTTTTTAAATTGCGCTGCCTTGTCATCATCCGCCCAACTCGTAAGCGATGAAAGCAACACCAAGAACGCGAAAAAAAAGTATCTCATGACCATATAAAAAGCTCTTCTGACGCAATGTACGCTTTTGGACAGAATGGGTCAATGAACGGGCCTCGATTGTGTTCAAGCAGAACTTGGTTCTACTACTTTTATTGATTTATTCACAACCTTGGTTGAACACGCACCAATCCAAGGTCAATCGCCTCTCGCAAATTGTGGTTCTGGCAAAGATGCCTAAGATTATTAGGCTCTGTTTTGCCCCCTAGCGCGCGCGGCTGGATATGATCGATCTGCAATCGATAGCGAGATACGCAACGACGATGCGTCTTGGCGTCTACATATTCGCACTGCCCTTTTGATCGATTAAAGATAACTCGCTTAAACTCAATAGGGGTATACCGAGACTCAGCCGGCCGAGTTGGAGCAGGCTTGCCACGCGAGGGACTGGCGCGCTCGCCTCGCCCTTGTTTCTTTTGCTCGTTCGAAATCAGTAAATCCAGTCCTTGATCTAAAACACTTTCAAATGAAACCTCACCAACGAGTTCTTTTAGTGCTGATATCTTTTTGAGTATCGCTTCACTGACTACGAATTTTATCTCTGAATGCTCAGGACTGAGTGACCGTACCTTCTCACGAGAAAGCAAGCTCGCCTGCTCGCAATGCCTTTCTAAAAGAGTTTTTTCGAATTCACGTTTGGATTGCCCGAGGCAAGCAGTAATGATTTCGATCTGAGCTTCGGCCGAAACTTTAGCTGACAATGTCTTTTCTTCTATTTTAACAAATCGTTGTATTTGCGCTGCGGTTGTTAGATTGAGTGCGCCCGCTTCCAAATGTTTTTTAACCTCAGGAACCTTTCGCATCAGCCTGACTGCATTCACCCGTTCAGCGGCAGCCGGTTCGCTATACCCCAATTCCTTTACGCAGTATTCAAAAAGCGAGTGATAAGCCCTGACAGCATAAAGACGTCTCGTATCCACTTCGAGTAAGTAATCGAGAAGCGCTAACGTCGCTGCTTGTTCTGTTTTTGCAGCGAGAAGAGTTAAATTTAAAAGTTCGTGGTCTGAAATATCTTGGTTAATGGACTTCATGAATAACAACTTAACACGACATTTTTTGCCACTCCCACTGTCTGTTTGGCGCGAATTTTTACGGTCGCGAATCATTATTCGACACCTTCGTTCATTCAAGCGCGCTTAACCGAATCTCGCGAGTCTCAGGCCGCATGTCGCATTGCAATTATCGTCATGCACGTCATCGGTCCTAAAAAACTGTCAATTCATTTATCCAAAATTTTGAGACTTATTCTGATCGAATTCCGCCGATTCAGTTTGAAAGCCGAATCAAAAAGTACACAAGGCGCGAACTCGGCCGGCCGAGTGGGTGGAATGGCCATACTTTCATAGAGTTTCGGCGCCGAAGGTGGCGGAGATATTTCGGATAGTGCGCGGGATGATAGAGTCTTTGTGCTCAAGTCAAAATCGAGGGGTCGGACATGGTGAGTTTAGTTTTTCGCGGACGGCTTGAATGACAAACTAGTGTTCAGCGAGCAAAAACAGGCTCAGTTTTCTCGAATTCTGCTAATCCACAGCAGATCTAGGGTGTTTCTCACTTTTCAAAAATTGATTTTTAGAGGAAAAACTATTTTCCTCAGACGTTATTATGTGTCTTGCCAATCACTATGCGCTTTCTCCTGGTTTGCTTTAGTGTAACACGCGAAAGAGCTAACCGATTTTCTCCCTTGTTCATCAGAGACCGCTTTTGTGATCTTGAAAGTGTCGGTACCTCATCAAAATGCCTGGAGCCGATGTGAAAACCGATCGAAATAGGTAATTTTATAATGCATCAATCACTAATATTTTTTTCCCCACTGGATCCCAATGGATATTTGGAGAAAGTGGATTTGCATTCAACCTTTTAGTAAAATCCCGAATGAGTAGATTTTCGTTATTTCTGTATTCAGCATTAAAAACAGCACTCCGAAGATTATGAAGAGTTTCTTTTGCTACTTGATCAACTGCAATTGCATCTTGTAATGGCCAGGAATCGGTCACAATTTCTTTTATCAGCCAACCAGGTCCTCTTTCTTGGATTTTAACGACTCTAACATATTTTGCTATTTCTTCGTTAGAGTGAATGAAATACCTAAGATAAATTAACCGCTCTGCACTGCTGTTAAAGTCTTGAATTGCTTTGGGTCTACTGACTTTCATGCCCAGATTTGGATATTTTTCAGAAAGATAAATGTGGGATTCTGATCCGTGCCAAGTGGGGTGTGAGTGTTCACTTTGTCCTTGAAAAAGAGAAAGCCGTTCTGTCACGGAAAGACCACTTTCGACGGGCATTTTGACAGCGAAAATACCTTTGAGTAATAGTAAGGAACACTCCAAGTGTCCTGATTTATTGCCTGCCTCGGATTGGTTTAAGGCGAGAATAGGAGTCAGTAAAAAGATCAAAAGTACTGATTTGGTAGGCCCAAGCATCCGCTTAACGCAAGACTTAAGGGGAATTATAGCTGATTGAAGTTTAGGCGATCCCATTCTATCTCGCCTCGGTTTAATTGTCTTCAGGCTTGATCAAAAAATATTCCGCTACGGTAATATTTTGACGACAAGGTTTGCACATTCCTTCTAGGGTTAATTTCAAAATATACTCTGCGATAATGACCGAAAAAGTTCCCACAGCAAACTCGGCCCTAGCGATGTCGAAGCTGAAGTGTTCATGAAAGATACCATTATGATCCAAGCGGGAGATCCGCCTACCTCTAGCAATGAGTGTGAATTGTCTGGGAAAAAAACTGCGCTCTCACCAGCAAACTAGAGTCATTCGTCCTTCTTACTAAGTCCGATAATTCTCTTTCGGGGAACAGCATTCTCTGACATCAATTCTCGAATCGCATTAAAGACCGTCTTAAATTGACCGTCGTATTTTTCCTCTAGTGCATTGATCTTTCTTTCAAGCGCCGCGTTTGAACTTAGGACTTGGCGGATTCGAACAAAAGCCCTCATGATTGCTATATTTACATCGATCGCCTGATCACTATGAAGAACTGCGGAGAGCATTGCCACCCCTTGCTCAGTAAAGGCCAATGGCGGCATTCGACGTCCCCCTCGTCCTTTCTTTGATATCGCAATTTGCGATATCAAAG